>NZ_JBFTOJ010000152.1:0-10479 GCF_056397905.1 Stenotrophomonas sp. 05L414_2 | reverse complement strand
CTCTTGACCTTGGTGTACAGGAACTCAGCCGACGCAACGATGCCATACCACGGCAGCTCGTGATCGAAGGCGATGTTGGACTTCCACACCGACGGCAGCTTCAGGTCAGGCGCAGCGATGTCCACGTTCTGACGAGCACCGGCACCCGCAGCCGGGATGTACGGCGGATTGGTGTTCGGGGTGAAAATGCCGGTCTGGTTACGAACGGTGTACTCGGTGTAGTTCAGGCCGGTGTTCTGGTAGGCACCTGCCAGCCACACGTTCGGGGCCGCGCCACCGAACAGGCCCACACCGCCGCGCAGCTGGGTCGGACGATCGCTGTCGAAGGTGTAGTTGAAGCCGAAGCGCGGCTGCACCAGCTTGCTGTCGGGCAGCTGGGTGTTGTCGTAGCCGTACAGTTCCATGATGCGCGGGTTGTACAGCTTCTGCGTGCCGAAGTCCGGCATGTCGACGCGGACGCCGGCCTGCACGGTCAGGTTGCTGTTGATGGCCCAGCTGTCCTGGATGAACASRCCGGTGTTCTTCAGCGTGTACTTGGCCGGGATGTCRTCGTAGCTGCCGCCGGCGCGCGGCGCACGCACAACGTACTGGTTGACGCGACCTGCAGCGAAATCGCTGAGGTTGTTGAACACATACGCGCCGTTGACGTTACGACCGTAGTAGTTCAGCAGGTCGTTGTCGGAGTAGTCGAAGCCGAACTTGACGGTGTGGTCGCCGACGTACCAGGTGGCGGCACCGAAGGCGCTCAGCTCCTTGCTCTCGACCGCGTTGACGTGCGAGTTCTGCTCGGTACCGAAGTACAGCGAGTCATTGCCGCTGGCGCCAAAACCACGGATCTGGATCTGCGGCAGGCTCGACGGCGTGGTACGGACCGAGGTGTATTCCTTGTGCGAGATCTTGAACTCGGTCGAGAAATTCTCGGACCAGTCGCTGAACAGCTCGCCCATCCAGGATTCGTAGGTCTTCGGCTGCTGGTACCAGAAGGTGCTCAGCGAAACCGCGCTGTTGCTGATCTGCGGGAAGCGGACAACATTCTGCTCGAGCTTGTTGTAACGCACCGCGGCACGGTGGTTCTCGTTGATGTTCCAGTCGATCTTCAGCGCGTACTCTTCGACCTCGGTCTTGTTGGCCGGGGCGTTGAGCGAACCTGCGTCGAAGCCGTAACCGGTCGCGATCTGCTGCGCGCGGGTGATGTCGGCATCGGTGATGGTGCCCTTGCCGTACGGCGAATCGGTCAGGCTGACGCCCGGGGCCGAACGCTCCATCTTTTCGTAGTTGGCGAAGAAGAACAGCTTGTCCTTGACGATCGGGCCGCCGAAGGTCATGCCGTAGGTCTTTTCGTCATCAAAACCGTTGAAGCGGACATCGTCCAGGTTCTTGCGGACCATGTCCTTGTCGCGGTACGCGTAATACACGGTGCCGCCGAAGTTGTTGGTACCCGACTTGGTCACCGCATTGATCACCGCGCCCGTACCGCCGGCAATGGTGGTGTCGTAGTTGGCGATGTCGATGTTGATTTCCTGGATCGCATCCATCGACACCGGCTGACGCTCGGTCGGCAGGTTGTTGGATTCCAGGCCGAACGGATCGCCGGCACCGATGCCATCGATGCGGATCGCGTTGTAACGGGTGTTCTGACCACCGACCGAGATGGCACCGTCGGCCTTGCTGACCTGCGAGATGCGCGGATCGAGGCGGATGTAATCCTGGATGTTGCGGTTCACCGACGGCAGCGACTCCAGCGTTTCGCGGTTGACGTTGGTGCCGGTGCCCATCTTGTAGGCGCTGAACAGGTCGCTGCCCACTGCGGCAGCCACGACCTGGACGGCATCCAGATTGGTGGCGGCAACATCGCCGGCCAGGTTGGCGTTGACCGTGTTGACCTGGTTCAGGTTGAGGTACACGCCCTCTTCGGTCTTGGTGCCCTCACCCGGCTTGGTGATGGTGATGGTGTACGGACCACCCACGCGCAGGCCGCGCGCGTTGTAACGACCCGACGCATCGGTGGTCGCACGCGAAACGGTGCCCGATTCGGTGTGGGTGATGGTGACTTCAGCACCAGCAACAGGCGCGCCCGCATTGGACACGACCTGGCCGCCGACACCGGCAGAGGTGCTCTGGGCGAAGGCGGGAGCGGCGGCGAGCGCAGCCACGAGACCAAGGGTGAGCTTGGACATCCGGAATGGGTGAGTCATTGTTCGGTAGCCTCGATGCGAGTTGGCGATGGCGGAAAAAAAGCGCATCCAAGCAGCCTTGCGGGCGGCTGTTCGGACATTTATCTGGGGTTCCCTACCGTGAACGGCAGCTGCCGCAACGGTTAACACTAGATTAACACGCTACGCTTTCAATGTGACGGTTGTGCGACAAACGGCACCGGATCGCAACGCTATCGTGACGGAATCTTCATTCCGCTTTACGAACGTCTTCACTCGTCGATGGCGGATTGCCCGCATCGAGCACCTGCCCGCGCCACGCCAGTCCGGCAGCGGACAACAGGGTCACGGCCGCTGCCGCGGCGGCCTCGGGGCCGCATGCGGCCGGGTCCTGGTCGATCGAATAGGCCCGCGCACGCAGGGCGGTACGCAAGGGGCCAGGATACAGGCCACTCACCCGCACCGGGCTGCGGGCCAGCTCGTCATGCAGGCTGCCGATCAGCCCGCGCAGGCCGTGCTGGGCGACACCGTAGCCGCCCCAGTACGCCTGCCCCACCCGCTCAGGGGCATCCACGGTGAATACCAGCGCCGCATCTTCACGCTGGCGCAGCAACGGCAGGCAGGCCTGGGCCAGCCAAGCCGGAGCGGTCAGGGTGACGTGCACGGCGCGGGCGAAGCTGGCCGGGTCGGCCAGCTCGAACGGGGTCAGGCCGGGAAAGTGGGCCGCGCAGACCAGCAGGCCATCAAGGCGCCCCAGCTCCTGCGCCACCGCCTGGGCCAGTTCGGCATAGTCGTCGGGACCGGCACCTTCCAGGTCCAACGGGTACAACAGGGGCTCCGGCCCAACCGCCTGCACCTGGGCGTAGACCCGGTCCAGCCTTCGTGGCTTGCGCCCCAGCAGGACCACGGTCGCCCCCGCCTCAGCGGCTGCAACAGCGGCAGCGCTGCCGAGCCCGCCGCCCGCACCGGCAATGAGCACCACACGGTCCTGCAATGGGCGGCCATCAAGCGCCCCGTCTGCCGGTGACGTCGATGGCCAGGCGCTCATCCCTGCGCAGCCTCTTCGACGATGCGCTTGAGCTCGCCGGCTTCGAACAGTTCCATGACGATGTCGCAGCCGCCAATCAACTCGCCGTTGATGAACAGCTGCGGGAAGGTGGGCAGATTGGAGAAGCGCGGCAGATTGGCGCGGATCTCCGGCTCTTCCAGCACATTGACCGTGCGCAGCGCGACGGCGCCTGCGGCCATCAAGGCCTGCACGGCGCGGCTGGAGTAGCCGCACATGGGGTATTGCGGGGTGCCCTTCATGAACAGCACGAGCGGGTAACGATCCACCTCGGCCTGGATTTGCTGCATTACCGCCACACCTCACTCCTTGCTTCGCCGGACAAACCAACCGTGATGGTCGGCTAGACTGCCCACGGTAGCTGCCATTGTAAGCCGATGGTACCGGCTGCCGCCGCCCCCTGGCCACGAACCTGTCCATGCCCGTCGAACTGCCCGCCCTGCCCTACCTGCCCTCGTCCCTGCAGCCGCACCTGTCGGCACAGACCGTGGAACTGCATCACGGTCGCCACCATCGCGCCTACATCGAGGCGGTCAATGCCGCCATTGTCGGCACCGAATGGGAAGAAGCCACACTGGAGGACATTGTCCGCCACGCCCAGGGCGCGCTGTTCGATGCCGCCGCCCAAGCGTGGAACCACGGCTTCTACTGGCAGTGCCTGCGCCCGCGCGGCGGTGGCGAGCCGCAGGGCCGCCTGGGCGAACTGGTCAAGCGCCAGTTCGGCGACGGCCAGCGTCTGCGCGAAGAGTTCAATCGAACCGCGCTTGGCCTGTTCGGCTCCGGCTGGGTGTGGCTGGTGCAGCACCCCGGCGGGCAGCTCGGCCTGCAGGCCACCCGCAATGCGGGTACGCCGCTGACCGGCGACAGCACGCCGCTGCTCTGCTGCGATGTCTGGGAGCACGCGTACTACACCGACTACCAGAATGATCGTGCACGCTATCTGGAAGCATTCTGGCAACTGGTGAACTGGGAATTCGCCGAGAGCCAGCTGCGCTGAGACCGACGGGCATCCGTATCCGCCGGGCATGGCCCGGCGCTACCGGCATCACGCCTGGCCGTGGTGGATGCCCATCCTGGTCGGCCCCGCTCTGGTAGATGCCCACCTTGGTGGGCCCTGCTCTGGTAGATGCCCACCTTGGTGGGCGCCGCCGGCCAGCGGCCGGCACTACCGGGTTCAGCGGCGCCTGCCGGCCGACGGCCGGCATCACCTTGGTCAGCCGTTACGCAACGCGTGTACCGCGGGGGCCACCTGGGCCTGGCGGTCGAGCTCCAGGCCTACCTGCTCCAGCGCATCGGCCAGTGCATCGGCATCATCATCACGCAGGGTGGCGTGACCCACCTTGCGGCCGTCACGCGATTCCTTGCCATAATCGTGCCAATGGCCACTGGCCTGCTGCAGCACCGGCGTCGGGTCGGGCATTGCCCCCAGCCAGTTCAGCATGCAGGCATGGCCGAGCATGCGGGTACTGCCCAGCGGCAGGCCGAGCACCGCACGCAGGTGGTTCTCGAACTGGGAGGTTTCGCTGCCTTCGATGGTCCAGTGCCCGGAATTGTGCACGCGCGGCGCCATCTCGTTGGCCAGCAGTTCACCGTCGCGGCAGAACAGTTCCAGCGCGAACACACCCACGTACTGCAGGTGTTCGGCAACACGACGGGCATAGCCGATCGCTGCTTCGTGCTCGGCAGCGGACAGCACCGCCGGTGCCACGCTGGCCGACAGCACGCCGTCGACATGCCAGTTGCCGGTGACCGGCCAAGCCTGGAAGCTGCCATCGCGGCCGCGCACGGCAACCACGCTGACTTCGCGCTGGAAGGCGACAAAGCCCTCGAGGATCAGGCCGGTGCGCTCGACCTGCGCCCCCAGGGCCTGCCATGCCGCATCGATGTCCGCTTCGCTGCGCAGGCGGAACTGACCCTTGCCGTCGTAGCCCAGGCGGCGGGTCTTGAGGATGCACGGCAGGCCGAATTCGGCGGCCCTGGCAGCCAGCTCGTCGCGGCTGCGGATATCGGCGAAGGCCGGCAGCGGAATGCCGAGCTGCTGGAACAGGGTCTTCTCGCTCAACCGGTCCTGGGCCACCGCCAGCGCCGACGGCGGCGGGTAGACCGGCACGCGGTCGGCCAGCCATTGCGCGCTGTCCGCCGGCACGTTCTCGAAATCGAAGGTGATCACATCGACTTTGGCGGCGAAGTCCGCCAGTGCCTGGCGATCATCGAAGGCCCCCACGGTGAGCGGTGCCAGCGGGCCACTGCAGGCGTCGGCCGCCGGATCATACAGTTCGAAGCGCAGTCCCAGCGGCGCACCGGCCAGGACCATCATGCGGGCGAGCTGGCCGCCGCCGAGGATGCCGACGGTCAGGCTCATTGGCGCGGATCGTCGTGAGCCATCACGTCTTCGGTCTGGCGCGCGCGGAAGCTGTCCAGCGCCTGGCCGATGGCCGGCTGGTCGCTGGCCAGCATCGCGGCGGCAAACAGTGCGGCATTGGACGCGCCGGCATTGCCGATGGCGAAGGTGGCGACCGGGATGCCGGCCGGCATCTGCACGATCGACAGCAGCGAATCCATGCCGTTGAGGGCCTTGGACTGCACCGGCACGCCCAGCACCGGCACCGCGGTCTTGGCCGCGATCATGCCCGGCAGATGCGCGGCACCGCCGGCGCCGGCGATGATCGCGCGCAGCCCGCGCGAACCGGCCTGCTCGGCATAACTGAACAACACATCCGGCGTCCGATGCGCGGACACCACCTTCACTTCGAACGGAACACCCAGAGCTTCAAGCTTCTGGGCGGCGTGCTGCATGGTTTCCCAGTCGGAGCGGGAACCCATGACGATGCCGACAAGCGGCGCGATCGGGTTGGGGGTCATTGGCCGTCACCTGCCTTAAAGACGTATTCTAGCCATCTTCCACGCAAGACGAAGAACCATGGATCGCAAGCTGCTCGACCTGCTGGTGTCGCCCGACACCCGCCAGCCCCTGTCCCTGCTGGATGGCAAGGGCCTGGAAGCCCTCAACCGGGCGATCGCCGCCGGTTCCGTCAACCGCGCCGATGGCAACCCGCTGGCGCAGCCGCTGCGCGAAGCCCTGGTCACCCGCGACCGCAAGCAGGTGTTCCGCGTCGACGACGGCATCCCGGTGCTGCTGGCCGAAGAAGCCATCCCGACCGCACAGATCGCCGACTTCCCGGCCGCATGAGCGCGCTGCCGACGCCGGATCCAGCCGTCGTCGCGGCCGATGTCGCCCGCGCGTTGGCCGAGGACCTGGGCAGCGGTGACGTCACCGCCGCCCTGCTGCCCGACCAGCCCGACAGCGCCTACCTGCTATGCAAGCAGGATGCGGTGATCGCGGGCCGTGCGTGGTTCGATGCCACCCATCGCGCACTCGATGCGGACGTGCAGATCGAGTGGCGGGTGGCCGAAGGCGACAGCGTCAGCGCCGGCACCGTGCTGGCCCTGCTGCATGGGCGCAGCCGCAGTCTGGTCAGCGCCGAACGCACCTCGCTGAATTTCCTGCAGACCCTGTCCGGCACTGCCACCACCACGGCCCGCTACGTTGCTGCGGTGGAAGGTACAGGCACGCGCATTCTTGATACCCGCAAGACCCTGCCCGGCCTGCGCCTGGCCCAGAAATACGCGGTGCGGTGCGGGGGTGGCGACAACCACCGCTTCGGCCTGTACGACACGGTGATGCTGAAGGAGAACCACATCCGCGCGGCCGGTTCACTGGCTGCCGCTGTGTCGGCCGCCCGCCAGCAATGGCCACAGCTGCCGCTGGTGGTCGAGGTCGAGGACCTGGAACAGCTGCGGCAGGCGCTGGAAGCCGGCTGTGAACGCATCCTCCTGGACGACTTCAGCCCGGAACTGCGGCGCGAAGCGGTGCGCATCACCGAAGGCCGCATTCCACTGGAGGTGTCCGGCAGCGTCGGCCTCGGCGGCCTGCGCTCGATCGCCGAAGATGGCGTGGACTGCATTTCCATCGGCGGCCTGACCAAACACGTGCAGGCAATCGACCTGTCGTTGAAACTGGGTCCGCCACCGGGTTGAGGGTGGATTCGCGGATCGTGATGTTGCCGGCCAACGGCCGGCACCACCGTTCTCACACCCGGCGTTCACAACGGCGCTGCGACGCTGCGGCCATCCCCCACAGGAGCCGCGCATGCGCCGGATGCTCTTGCCTGCCTGCCTGCTGCTGGCCGCGACGCCTTTCTCGGCCGCCGCTGTCGAAGCCTGCGATGTCCCACCGCGTTTCGGCCTGAGCCCATTGGCGGTCGCCATCCGCAACACCGCCTGCAACGAGCATCGGCTCTGGTATCGCCCCTTCATCGACCGTGACGGCCGCGCCGCCAGCCTCAGTGTCACCGAGGCCGAAGGCGATCATCTGGCCGACAACGGCCTGATCGCCTGGCAACGGGTCACCAGCTACTGGCGCGAAAGCGGCACGCTCAACGCGCTGGGCAGCCAGCCCGGCGCCAGCAGCTGCTTGGCGCCGCTGGGCACGCGTTACACCGACAGCGATTGCCGCGCCTTCCTGATCGACAATCCGTGGTCGGCGGCCTTCATTTCCTGGGTGATGGTGCGTGCCGGCGTACCCGGCTTCAATACTTCCCCACGCCATATCGACTACATCCGCGCCGCCTACCAGGCGGGCCCTTCCGGCGTGCCCTACCGCCTGGTGGACCCTGCCACCGCCAAGCCTGCGCCGGGCGATCTGCTGTGCTTCCTGCGCGACCGCAGCAGCACGCTCAGTTACAGCGGATTGGTGCAGGCCCTGGGCAACGGCTCGGTCGGCCATTGGAAGTCGCATTGCGAAGTGGTGGTGGCGGCCAACCTCGGTGGCGACCAGACGCTCTACCTGGTGGGCGGCAATGTCATGAACACCGTGGCGATGCGCCTGCTGCAACTGGATCGCACCGGCACGATCAAGCTGCCGCCGCCGCGCGAGCGCGACACCACCGGCATCGACCCGACCTGCACCCCGGGCCGTGAGGACGAATGCAGCTTCAACCGGCAGGATTGGGCCGCGCTGCTGCAGTTGAATGCCACTGCGCCGCGGGTCGCACCGCTTCCGCCGGCGATACCCGCTGCGCCGACACCGGTGCCGCTGCAGCCGACAACGGAGCCTGGCAACAATCGCTGAGCAGATGCCGCTTGATCCGGTCGCCATTCGTCGCCATCTTTGGCGGATCGACACCTGACGGCTGATGCCATGCCCACCCTGCTGTTCCTGCTCATTGCCGGCGGTATCGTCTACTTCTTCTGGAACGCAGCGCGTTCGGCCGCCGAACGTGCGATCGAGCTGGGCCGCAACGCCTGCCGTGCCGCCGATGTGCAGTGGCTGGACCAGGCGGTGCACGCCACGGGCCTGCGCTTGTCGCGCGGGGAAGACGGACGCCTCGGCTTCGAGCGCACCTTCAAGTTCGAGTATTCCTACGACGGCATCGATCGCCATGTCGGCCGCATGGTGCTGCGCGGCGACCAGCTGGTTTCATTTACCGGCCCGGGCGCGGCACGGATCAGCCAGATCCGTGCGGACAACGAAGAGGCCGAGGATGTGTAGGGGCTGAAGGTGTGCCGACCAACGGTCGGCCCCACCATTACTTGACCACGCGCAGGGTCGGACGGCCTTTCGGCGGCGGACCAGCGGGCGGCGTGTCGTCCGGCGGCGCCTGCTCATCGTCGTGCAGCAGCTCATCACTGGCCGGCGCCGGATCGCCACCGGGAATGTCATCCGGCAGGGCCATGCCCTGCCCGGTTTCGCGGGCATATACCGCCAGTACGGCGCTGATCGGCACCTGCACCGGATAGCTGGTGCCGGAGAAGCGCGCCGAGAAGCTCACCGACTCGTTGTCGATCACCAGCCGTACCACCGCGCGTTCGGCGATGTTGAGCACCACCCGGCCATCCTTGATGGCTGAAGGCGGAACCTGCACGCCGGGAACGCCGGCGTCGACCAGGATGTGCGGCGTCAGCTGGTTGTCATTGATCCATTCCACCAGGGCCCGCAACAGGTACGGTCGGTGGCTGGTCATGTGGAAGAAGTCTTCGGTCATGCGTGAAGTGTAGCGCCCGACGCCCCGGCCGGGGCGGATCGCCTGCACGCCGGTCGGCGTGCAGACGGGAAAGCGGATGGCGGATCAGCCCGGCAGATCGCGCAGTTTCTTTTCCTGATCGGTCAGACTGCGGACGAAACCGGGGTGGCGGAAGATCCGGTTGCCATAGTCCTCGATCGCCTTGCCGTCCTTCGGCAACGGCACATCAAGCGACTGCAGGCGCCAGATGATCGGCGCCATCGCGCAGTCGGCCAGGCTCATTTCCGGGTTGAGGAAGAACTTGCTGGCCTTGAACAACGGCAGCGAGGCCGTCAACAGTTCCTTCAGCCGCTTTCGCCCTGCCTCGGCCTGGGTCTTGTTGCCCAGCTGGATCGCCTGCACCTGCGGCACCCAGTCGTGTTCGATACGCAGCATGGCCAGGCGGATCCGCGCGCGCGACAGCGGGTCAACCGGCATCAGCGGCGGATGCGGATAGCGCTCGTCCAGATACTCGCTGACCACCGACGCGGCATACAGCACCAGCTCGCGCTCGACCAGGGTCGGCACCGAGTGGTACGGATTGAGATCGATCAGATCTTCCGGCGGGTTCTGTGGATCCACCGGTACGAAGTCGAAACTCACGCCCTTGGCCGCCAGCACCAGGCGCACACGGTGGCACAGTACATCGTCGTTCGAGGAAAACAGCGTCAGTGTATTGCGCATGCGTACGCTCGCCGCCATCAAAGGCTCTCCTACGACAGGAGACCGCCTGCCGTATCGGCGCCGCCAGCACCGTGCTGACGGTCGACTCCTCCCCGAGTGTGCAACCGACCATCACAAAAGCCAATAGGCCCGTTGCGATGGCCGGCCCTGGATCAGTGCACGTCCTTCCAGTATTCCTTCTTSARCAGGTACACCAGGAAGGTCAGCAGGGCCAGGAACAGGATCACCCAGACACCGAGCTGCTGCCGCTTCAGCGCGGCCGGCTCGCCGGCGTATTCAAGGAAGTTGGTGATGTCGCGCACGGCCTGGTCGTACTGCGCCGCATCGACCGAACCCGGGCTTTCGATGCGCAGGCCCGTCACCGGCGGGTCCATGCCCGCTGCTTCGGCCTTGCCATGTACCGCATGCTGCAGGCCCTGCATCTCCCACAACGGATTGGGCATGGATGCGTTGGCGAACAGCGCATTGTTCCAGCCCAGCGGGCGGCTGCTGTCCAGGTAGAACGACTTCAGGT
>NZ_JBFTOJ010000151.1:0-10503 GCF_056397905.1 Stenotrophomonas sp. 05L414_2 | reverse complement strand
GGTGGGGCCCGCGAGGGTGTGAGCCGCATGGATGCGGCGACCAAGGCTACAGGGACGTACTTGCGCCGTCCCTCGCGGGCCCCACCCGTCCGACCCGGCCCTCGGGCCTCACTCTGCCAGCCACGAGGGGCCCCGCCGTTGGCCGCAGAACCGCTCCCGCATGACCGCAATGGCGTCACACGTTAAACTCCCGCCGTGAATACTCCTACCTACACCGCCCAGCAACTCGCCGATCAGTTCGGCCTGCAGGTCCATGGCGACCCAGGCACCGCCATCGATGGCGTGGCCACCCTCGCCCATGCCGGTGCCGGCCAGCTGACCTTCCTTGCCAATCCGCGCTACCGCGCCCAGCTGGCCGACAGCCAGGCCGGCATCGTGGTGCTGCGCGCCGAGGATGCCGACGCGGCTCCCGGCACCGCGCTGGTTGCCAAGGACCCCTACACCACCTTTGCCAAGATCGGCGCGCTGTTCGACATCGCCCCGACCCGCCCGCCCGGCATCCATCCCAGCGCAGTGATCGATCCGCAGGCGCAGGTCGCCGCCAGCGCCCACGTCGGTCCGTTCGTCACCATCGGCGCACGCAGCGTCATCGGCGAGAACTGCATCATCGGCGCCGGCAGCATCATCGGCGAAGACTGCACCCTCGACAGCGGCTGTGAACTGATCGCCCGCGTCACCCTGGTCACCCGCGTCAAGCTGGGCAAGCGCGTGCGCATCCATCCCGGCGCCGTGCTGGGCGCCGATGGCTTCGGCCTGGCCATGGACGCTGGCAAATGGATCAAGGTGCCGCAGCTTGGCGGCGTGCGCATCGGCGACGACTGCGAGATCGGCGCCAACACCTGTGTCGACCGTGGCGCGCTGGAAGACACCGTGCTGGCCGAGGACGTCCGCCTGGACAACCTGGTACAGATCGCACACAACGTGCAGATCGGCGCCCACTCGGCCATCGCCGGCTGCACCGGCATTGCCGGCAGCGCCAAGATCGGCCGTTACTGCCTGCTCGGCGGCGCCGTTGGCGTCGTCGGTCATCTTGAAATCTGCGACAAGGTCGTGATCACCGGCAAATCGGTGGTCCGCAACTCCATCACCGAGCCGGGCGAGTATTCCTCCGGCACGCCCCTGACCGACAACCGCACGTGGCGCAAGAATGCCGCGCGCTTCAAGCAGCTCGATGCCCTGGCCCGTCGCATCCTGTCTGTGAGCAAGGAGAAAGAATGAGCCACACCCAGACCCTGCCGGACATGGCGCAGATCCAGACGCTGCTTCCGCACCGCTACCCGTTCCTGCTGGTGGACAAGGTGGTGTCGATCGACTACGAGAAGCGCACGATCGTCGCGACCAAGAACGTCAGCATCAACGAGCCGTTCTTCCAGGGCCACTTCCCGGGCCAGCCGATCATGCCCGGCGTGCTGATCATCGAAGCCATGGCCCAGGCCGGCGGCGTGCTGACCCAGTTGACGCTGGGCCGCGATGCGCAGTCCAAGCTGTTCTACATGGTCAAGGTCGACAAGGCCCGCTTCACCAAGCAGGTGGTGCCCGGTGACGTGCTGGAGATGCACGTGGAGATCAAGCGCGTGATCCGCAACATGGCCGTGTACGACTGCGTGGCCAAGGTCGACGGCGAAGTCGTCGCCTGCGCCGAGGTGCTGTGCGCCGGCACCCGCGAATGACCCTGGCTGGAGGTCCGAGATGAGCGACAACGCCCCCCTGATCCATCCCACTGCCGTGATCGATCCGTCGGCGCGCCTGGCCGACGATGTCCGCGTGGGCGCGTTCACGATCATCGGGCCGGACGTCGAGATCGGTGCCGGCACCGAGGTCGGTCCGCACTGCAGCATCCATGGCCCGACCCGGATCGGCCGCGACAACCGTTTCATCGGCCATGTCGCGGTCGGCGGCGAACCGCAGGACAAGAAGTACGGCGGTGAACGCACCGAACTGGTGATCGGCGACCGCAACGTGTTCCGCGAGTTCGTCACCCTCAACCGTGGCACTGGCGGCGGCGGTGGCATCACCACCATCGGCGATGACAACTGGATGCTGGCCTACACGCACGTGGCCCACGATTGCCACGTCGGCAACTTCTGCGTGTTCTCCAACAACACCACGCTGGCCGGGCACGTGACCGTGGGTGACTACGTGATCATCAGCGGCTTCGCCGGTGCGCACCAGTTCTGCCGCATCGGTGCACATGCCTTCCTCGGCATGGGCGCGCTGACCAATGGCGACGTSCCGCCGTTCACCATGGTCGGCACCGACTCGCTGGGCCGCCCGCGCGGCATCAACAGCGAGGGCCTGAAGCGTCGCGGCTTCGATCCCGAACGCATCACCGCCATCAAGCGTGCCTACCGCACGCTGTACGTGGCGGGCCTGCCGCTGGCCGAAGCCAAGGCACAGCTGGCCGAGCAGGCGCGCGACAGTGACGACGTCAAGTCGATGCTGGACTTCATCGAGCACACCGAGAGGCACCTGCTGCGATGAGCAGCGCGACCGGCCAGGCGCCGGCCGGCGCCGAGGTGATTTCGCTGGCCTCGATGGCCGGCAGCGTGCCTGCACACCGGGTGCTCAGCGAGCGCCCGTTGCGGATCGCCCTGGTCGCCGGCGAAGCCTCAGGCGACCTGCTCGGCGCAGGCCTGGTGCGCGAACTGAAGGCCCGCTTCCCGCATGCCGAATTCGCCGGCATCGGCGGCGATGCCATGCGCAGCGCCGGCTGCCAGACTTGGCACGATGCCAGCGAATTGGCGGTGATGGGCCTGACCGAAGTCCTGCGCCATCTGCCGCGGCTGCTCAAGCTGCGTTCGGCCTTCCGCCAGCGTGCGCTGGAGTGGCAACCGGATGTGTTCATCGGCATCGACGCTCCGGACTTCAATCTGGGCATCGAACGCTGGCTGAAACAGCGTGGCGTGCGCACCGTGCACTACGTCAGCCCTTCGGTGTGGGCATGGCGCGAGAAGCGTGCCGAGAAGATCGGCAGCAGCGCCGACCTGGTGCTGTGCCTGTTCCCGATGGAACCGCCGATCTACGCCAAGCACGGCATCGACGCGCGCTTCGTCGGCCATCCGATGGCCGATGACATCCCGCTGCACGTCGACCGGGAAGCGGCCCGGATCGAGCTCGGCCTGCCCGCCTCGGCCAAGGTGCTGGCCGTGCTTCCCGGCAGCCGCCTGGGCGAGATATCCAAGCTCGGCGAAGCCTTCTTCGAGGCCGCCTGGCAGGTATCCGAGCGCATTCCAGGCCTGCACGTGGTGGTGCCGGCGGCCAACGCGGCCTGCCGGCGCCTGATCGAAGAGCAGCTGTCACGCTCGGCGCTGCCGGTGGCCTATTCGCATGTACTGGACGGCCAGGCACGCAACGCGATGATCGCCGCCGACGTGGTGGTGCTGGCCTCCGGTACCGCCACCCTGGAGGCGATGCTGGTGAAGCGTCCGATGGTGGTCGGCTACCGGGTCAACGAACTGACGTACCGCCTGGTGAAGGCGCTGGGGTTGATCAAGGTCGACCGCTTCGCCCTGCCCAACATCCTGGCCGGCCAGGACCTGGCGCCAGAGCTGATGCAGCACGACTGCACGCCGGAAAAACTGGCCGCCGCCATCCAGCAGTGGTTCGACCATCCGCAGCGGATCGCCGATCTGCAGGGCACCTACGCGCGCCTGCATGAACGCCTGCGCCGCAATGCATCGGCGCGCGCAGCCGATGCCGTTGGCGAGCTGCTGGTGCGCGGCCAGGAAAAGGCATGAGCCGCCGCCACGCCGCAGCCGCCAGCCTGGCCCTGTTCGATGGTGCCGCGGTGATCGACCCCGGCCACCGCATCGCCGGTGTCGACGAAGCCGGACGCGGACCGCTGGCCGGCCCCGTCGCGGTGGCAGCAGTGGTGTTCGATCCACAGCGGCCACGACTGAACGGCCTGGATGATTCCAAGCAGCTGACCGCGGCCCGCCGCGAGCAGCTGCATGACCGCATCCTCGACCGCGCCCTGGCCTGGCACGTGGTGCTGGTGGACGTGGAAGCCATCGATCGCCTGAACATCTATCAGGCCACGCTGCAGGGCATGCGCGATGTCGTCGCGGCGGTGGCCCACGTGGCCGGCTTCGCCCGCATCGACGGCAACGTGGTGCCCAAGGGGCTGATGCTGCCGGCGCAGGCGCTGGTCGGCGGCGATGGCATCGACCGCGCGATCATGGCGGCCTCGATCCTGGCCAAGGTCTCGCGCGACCGCTACATGCTGGACCTGCACGCACGCCACCCGCAGTACGGCTTCGACCAGCACAAGGGCTACGGCACCCCGGCGCATCTGGCCGCCCTGCGTGAACACGGCCCGTGCGCGGAGCACCGGCGCAGCTTCGCCCCGGTGCGCGAGTGCCTGGAGGCGCCGCCGGCTGGGGCGGCCGCCATCGCGATCGCCTGAACGTTCGCCGGGCATGGCCCTGCGCTACCACGGCAACATGAACGTCCCCGGTAGCGCCGTGCCATGCCCGGCGGCATTGGCGATATCGCGCACCGTCAAGTCCTTGTCGCAACCCCCTGCCCTCGCTACCCTGACCGGGCACTCCAGCGCTTCCCGACCCCGGCGACGATTCCCGCGTCTGCACCCGGGGCCTGCGCGCTCCAACCTGGTCCGGCATGTCCAACTCCCGCTTCGTACATCTCCACGTCCACACCGAGTTCTCGCTGGCGGACTCCACCATCCGCGTGCCGGCCAAGCCGGACCAGGCTGACCCGAAGAAGGCCAAGCAGGCCAACCTGCTGTCGCGCTCGGTCGAACTCGGCCTGCCTGCGCTGGCGGTGACCGACCTCAACAACCTGTTCGCCCTGGTCAAGTTCTACAAGGCCGCCGAAGGCGTGGGCATCAAGCCCATCGCCGGCGCCGACGTGATGATCGCCGAAGAAGGCCAGGACCCGTGGCGGATGACCCTGCTGTGCCGCGACCGCGAGGGCTACCTCAGCCTGTCGCGTCTGCTGACCCGGGCATGGATGGAAGGCCATCGCCCCGAGGGCGGCGTGGCGGTGCATCCGGACTGGCTGAAGGCCGGCAACGCCAACCTGTTCGCCCTGGCCGGCCGTGAGAGTCTGGCCGGGCGCCTGGCGCTGGATGGCAAGCACGATCTGGCCGAACAGCAGCTGGCCGACTGGCAGCGCGTGTTCGGCGACGGCCTGCACCTGGAGCTGACCCGCACCGGCCGCGATGGCGAAGAGAGCTTCAACCAGTTCGCGCTGATGGCCGCCGGCCAGCGTGGCCTGCCGGTGATCGCCAGCAACGACGTACGCTTCCTGTCACCGTCCGATTTCAGCGCGCACGAAGCCCGCGTGTGCATCTCCACCGGCCGCGTGCTGGATGACCCCAAGCGCCCACGCGAGTACAGCGACCAGCAGTACCTGAAGTCGGCCGAAGAGATGTGCGCGCTGTTCGCCGACATCCCCGATGCGATCGACAACACGCTGGCGCTGGCCGAGCGCTGCAACATCGAGATGCGCCTGGGCACCTACTTCCTGCCCGATTATCCGGTGCCCGACGAGGAGACGCTGGACAGCTGGATCCGCAGCGAGTCGCGCAAGGGCCTGGCCGCACGCCTGGAAAAGAATCCCATCGCGCCCGGCATGACCGCGCAGGATTACAGCGACCGCCTCGAGTTCGAGCTGGACACCATCATCAAGATGGGCTTCCCCGGCTACTTCCTGATCGTGGCCGACTTCATCCAGTGGGGCAAGGCGCAGGGCATTCCGATCGGCCCGGGCCGTGGTTCGGGYGCGGGTTCGCTGGTGGCGTGGGCACTGCAGATCACCGATCTGGACCCGCTGCCGTACAACCTGCTGTTCGAGCGCTTCCTCAACCCCGAACGCGTGTCGATGCCCGACTTCGACATCGATTTCTGCATGGACCGCCGCGACGAGGTCATCGACTACGTTGCGCGCAAATATGGCCGCGAGCGGGTCAGCCAGATCATCACCTACGGCACCATGGCAGCCAA
Source organism: Stenotrophomonas sp. 05L414_2 (assembly GCF_056397905.1). NCBI lineage: Bacteria > Pseudomonadati > Pseudomonadota > Gammaproteobacteria > Lysobacterales > Lysobacteraceae > Stenotrophomonas > Stenotrophomonas sp. 05L414_2. The sequence continues at coordinate 4,537 of NZ_JBFTOJ010000151.1, read as the reverse complement.
GGCGGTGGTGCGCGACTCCGGCCGCGTGCTCGGCTTCCCCTACGGCCTGGTCGACGGCGTCGCCAAGCTGATCCCGAACATCCTCGGCATCTCGCTGAAGGATGCTATGGGTGAGGGCAAGGACAGCGAGATGGCTTCGCCCGAGCTGATCCAGCGCTATCAGAGCGAGGACGACGTCCGCGACCTGATCGACCTGGCACGACAGCTGGAAGACCTGACCCGCAACGCCGGCAAGCACGCCGGTGGCGTGGTGATCGCGCCCGAGCCGTTGAGCGAGTTCTGCCCGCTGTTTGCCGAACACGATGAAGACGGCCGCGGCAAGAATCCGGTCACCCAGTTCGACAAGAACGACGTTGAAGAAGTCGGCCTGGTGAAGTTCGACTTCCTCGGCCTGCGCACGCTGACGATCATCGACTGGGCGGTGAAGGCGATCAACAAGCGYCAYGAGCGCGCCGGCATTCCGCCGGTGGAYATCACCCAGCTGCCGCTGGACGATGCGCCCACCTACAAGGACATCTTCGCSTCGGGCAATACCGGCGCGGTGTTCCAGTTCGAATCCTCGGGCATGCGCCGCCTGCTGAAGGACGCCAAGCCCGACCGTTTCGAAGACCTGATCGCGCTGGTGTCGCTGTACCGACCCGGCCCGATGGACCTGATTCCCTCCTTCGTCGACCGCAAGCACGGGCGCGAAGACGTGGAGTATCCCGATCCGCGCACCGAGCGCATCCTGCGCGACACCTACGGCATCATGGTGTACCAGGAGCAGGTGATGCAGATGGCGCAGATCGTCGGCGGCTACTCGCTGGGCGGCGCCGACCTGCTGCGCCGTGCGATGGGCAAGAAGGTGCCGGCGGAAATGGCCAAGCACCGCGAGATCTTCCGCGAAGGTGCGGCCAAGGACGGCGTCGGCGAAGCCAAGGCCGATGCGATCTTCGACCTGATGGAGAAGTTCGCCGRSTACGGCTTCAACAAGTCGCACGCCGCCGCCTACGCGCTGGTGAGTTACCAGACGGCCTGGCTCAAGCGCCATTACCCGGCCGAGTTCATGGCCGCGACGCTGTCTTCGGACATGGACAACACCGAAAAGGTAGTCGGCTTCCTGGACGAGGTGCGCAACCTCGGCCTGACCGTGCTGCCGCCGAAGGTGAACCAGTCCGCCTTCATGTTTGAAGCGTCTACGCCGGACACGATCCAGTACGGCCTGGGGGCGATCAAGGGCGTCGGCCAGGGTGCCTGCGAAGCGGTGGTGGAGGAACGCCTTCGCGGCGGCGACTACACCGATCTGCTCGATTTCTGCACCCGCATCGGTTCGGCCAAGCTCAACCGGCGCACGCTGGAAGCAATGATCAACTGCGGTGCGCTGGATGAGTTGGGCCACAACCGTGCCTCGCTGATGCTGCAGCTGCCGGAAGTGATCAAGGCCACCGAACAGATGGCGCGCGAGCGTGCGTCCGGCCAGAATTCGCTGTTCGGCGGCCCCGAGCCGGGCGTACAGGCCATCCACCTGGAGCTGCAGGAAACCGACGAATGGCCGTTGCTGCAGCGCCTCAACGGCGAGCGCGACACGCTGGGCTTCTACCTCAGCGGCCACCCGTTCGACCCGTGGCGCGATGACGTGCGCGATCTGGTCGGTACCGACCTCGGCTCGGTGGAAAAGATCTGGAGCGCCAACAGCAACAGTGGTGGCGGCGAGAAGCGCTGGCGTCCGGAAGTGCAGACCGTGCTTGCCGGCCAGGTGGTCGGCGTGCGCCGCAAGGGCGAGAGCCAGATCTTCATCCAGCTGGAAGATGGCCGTGGCCGCGTCGAATGCAGCGCGTTCTCCGATGCCATGGCCGAGTTCGGCCACCTGATGACCAAGGACCGTATCCTGGTGGTCAAGGGCGGCCTGCGCGAAGACGAATTCAATGGCGGCTTCGCACTGCGCATCCGCCAGTGCTGGGACTTCGACGAGGTCTGTGCGAACTACGCCACGCGCCTGTCGCTGCGGTTGGACCTGCGCCATCAGCGACCGGTGTGGGAGCGCATCGACGCCCTGCTCGACCGCCATCGCCCCGGCCGCACGCCCCTGCGCCTGGACCTGCTGCTGAAGGGCCCCGATGGCGGCATCGCCGGCATGCTCGATGTTTCCGGGCAGAGCGCGGTGCGCGTCGATTCCAAGCTGATGGAGGCGCTGCGCGCCGAACCAGCCGTGCGCACGCTGAAGGTGCGCTACAGCCCGCCATGGGCCAGCTGAGGCTGGCCCCACCCCGTTTCCGCTTTCCCGCTGCATACGTCAAGGACGATTGCCCGTAATGAAGAACCTGCTGTTGCCGATGATGGCCGCGCTCGCGCTGGCCGGCTGTTCCTCCAAGGTCGATTTCGAGATCGACAACCCGACCGATGCGCCGCTGGCGATCAGCATCGATGGCAAGGACCTGCCGGTGGCTGCGCACGCGTCGCGACCGATCAGCCTGGCTGCCGGTGAGCATCACCTGCATACCGACCGCCTGGGCGATGTGCGCTTCATCGTCTACGCCGACGGCCGCGGCGGCCTGATCAATCCCAGCCTCAGCGAGTACGTAACGGCGCGCGAGATCTATGTGACCGGCGAGGACAAGCTGAAGAACTTCGGCGTCAGCGGCCTGGGCATCGAGCTGGGCGGTGTCGAGTTCAAGGGACCGTTCGAAAAGCACCACGGCCTGTTCATCGACAAGACCTGGAACTTCGGCGTGCGCGAGCCGTTCCCCGAGGAGCAGGTGGTTGCGCACGTGGACTCGACCGGCGGCCGGATCAGCACCAAGATCTTCACCGCGCCGGAATTCATCACCTACATCGAGGCCAGCATGGGCGAACCCGGTGCCTACAAGCGCGAGCAGCCCGCCGGCTACGTGGCCCCGGCCTACACGCTGGAACCCGCGCCGGCGCTGCCCGCGCTGGACCCGGCCTTCGAGGCCCATGCCGGTCCGGTGCGCGACATCTATGCCCGCTGGCTGAAGGCCAGCACGGCCAGCGAGCAGAAGGCCCTGCGCAAGGAAGACTTCCAGGCGCAGATGGCCTTCACCCAGGCCACCATGACGCTCGGCGCGAAGCTGCCGGTGGCGGCCAACGAGGCCTACAACGACTTCGTGACGATCCGCAGTACCGAAATGGCCCGCAGCGCGCTGGTCCTGCCCTGAACCGGCGGCCGGCGGACCGACTGGCGCCGCCGGCCCCCACTGCGCTACCGTCGGCTTCCAGACGAAGGCGTACGGGCCGTTCCTGCGCATTCGGCTAGAATTCCCCTCTTCTTTACACGACGGCTTCCGATGAATCCGAACTACCTCGACTTCGAGCAACCCATCGCCGACCTGGAAGCCAAGATCCAGGAACTGCGCAACGCCAGTGCCGGGCCGGCGGTCAATGTCGAGGCCGAAGTGCATGCGCTGCAGGACAAGCTGCGCGTGCGCACCGCACAGATCTTCCGCAACCTGACCTCGTGGCAGGTGCTGCAGCTGGCCCGCCATCCGTCGCGCCCGTACACCGCCGACTACATCCGCATCATCTGCGATGAGTTCCAGGAACTGGCCGGCGACCGTGCCTTCGCCGACGACAAGGCGATCATGGGCGGCCTGGCCCGCATCAATGGCCGCTCGGTGATGGTCATCGGCCACCAGAAGGGCCGCGACACCAAGGAAAAGATCAAGCGCAACTTCGGCATGCCCAAGCCCGAGGGCTACCGCAAGGCGCTGCGCCTGATGAAGATGGCCGAGCGTTTCGGCCTGCCGGTGCTGACCCTGATCGACACCGCCGGCGCCTGGCCGGGCATCGATGCCGAGTCACGCGGCCAGTCCGAGGCGATCGCGCGCAACCTGATCGAGATGGCCGAACTGAAGGTGCCGATCATCTGCACCGTGATCGGTGAAGGCGGCTCGGGCGGCGCACTGGCGCTGGGCGTGGGCGACCGTACCGTGATGCTGGAATACGCGGTGTACTCGACCATCACCCCGGAAGGCTGTGCTTCGATCCTGTGGAAGGATGCCGGCAAGGCCAAGGATGCTGCCGAGCAGCTGGGCCTGACCGCGCCGCGCCTGAAGGGCCTGGGCCTGGTCGACAAGGTCGTGCGCGAGCCGACCGGCGGCGCCCACCGCAACCCGACGCAGATGGCCAAGCGACTGAAGGCCGTGCTGCTGAACGAGCTGGACGCGCTGGATGCGCTGTCCACCGAAGAGCTGCTCGACCAGCGCTACAAGCGCCTGCGCAGCTACGGTACTTACGAGGCGGCCTGAGCCTGTGCTCGAGGCGTTACTTTTCTTTTCGCGAAAAGAAAAGTAACCAAAAGAAACGCTCCGCCAGCCGCGAGCCGGTGTGCTCTGCACACCGGTTCCCTGCGCTCCTCAGTCCGCCAAGGGACGGCGCGGAACTCGCTACGCTCAAACATCCGCGCCTCTACGCCCTTGCCGGACCTCCGGTGCTCGGCTCGCTTGAAGGCGGATTGGGAAAGCAGAGCGAAAAGCATCCACGCATGGCGTGGATCTACTGGGTGCAGGTGTGGCGTTTGACGTTGGGTCCGCCTTTTAGC
>NZ_JBFTOJ010000150.1:0-10521 GCF_056397905.1 Stenotrophomonas sp. 05L414_2 | reverse complement strand
CATGGAATTCCATCTGTAGCTCCTTCGATGCACTTGGGGGTGGAGGCAGTGTGCACCTTGCAACGATGGCAGGGTCAAGCGCTCCCGCGGCGCAGGGCCCACGAAAAACGGCAGCCACCTGTACCAGCGCGGCTGCCGTGGAGGATCGTCCCCGCCCGCAGGCGGGGGTAATGCCTTAGAACTTCCAGTTCACGCCGAAGTACAGCTGGCGCCCGGCATACAGGTTGGACAGCAGGCGGGCCTGGCTGTCGTTGCCGATGTAGCTGCGCAGCTCGGACTTGGTGGCGTTCAGCACTGCTGCGGTGACGGTCCAGTCCGGCGTGAGGTTGTAGGCCACGTTCAGATCCAGCTGGCTGTACGGCTTGGTGTAGGTGGTCAGGCCGTTGTTGAGGCCGCCCACCACTTCGCCACGACGGTTGTACGAGGCACGGGCCAGGAACTTCTCGTTCTCGTAGAACACGGTGACGTTGGCCTGGTTCTTGGCGCTGCCGACCAGCGGTGACGAACCGATCTCTTCGCCATCAAGCACGATCGAGGCCAGGTTGGTGTCGTTGTAGGTGTAGTTGGCCTGCACGCCCAGACCGAAGGCGAAGGTGTACTGGCCATACAGCTCCACGCCCTGCGAGACGCCGTCACGGCCGTTGGCTTCGGTGCTGTACTTCTGCACCACCACCGTTTCACCACCGACGCTCATCTGCTGGTCGCGCACGACCGGCACGGTGAAGTTGTCCACGTTCTTGCGGAACAACGCCACGCCTGCAACCGAACCCGGCTTGAAGTACCACTCCAGGCCAAGGTCGAACTGCACCGCCTTGAACGGCTCCAGTGCCTTGTTGCTGCCCGAGCCGTACCAGCCGGGGGTGTCGGTGCCGCCAGCGACCCGACGATCATTGCTGTATTCCTGGCTGATGTACTGCAGGCCGCCCGGATAGGCGATGCTGGTGTAGCCCGGGCGCGCGATTACCTTCGACGCGGCACCGCGCAGCACCAGGTTGTCGGTGATGTCCCAGGCGATGTTGAAGCTCGGCAGGAAGTCCGTATAGGTCTTTTCCAGCGAGCTGAGGGTATAGACCTTGTCGCGCACCTGGTTGTCCGGCAGACGCACGAAGCCGCCCTGGCAACGCAGGTTCGGATCGGCAGCCGGGTCATCGCAGCTCATCGGCGCACCCGCGGCGTTGTCCACGAAGTAGTCGTTGAAGCGCTCGACCGAATCGCTGGACTGGGCGAACTGCTTGGTGCGCACCACGCGCACGCCGACGTTGCCGCGCACGCGATCAGTGCGGAAGTTGGCCTGGAAGTAACCCGAGTAGATCTTCTCGTTGACGTCGTAGACGAAGTCTTCCTCGGTACGGTTGTGCGAGCCACCGTAGGTCTGGTTGAGGTAGTCGATGTAGGCCGGGTAGTTGATGCCGGGGAACACGTTGGCATTGAAGCCACCGGCGATGTTGTTGATCGGGTTGGACAGGAAGAAGCCCGGCTGCGCATTGCCTGCGGTCGGATCGCAACCGGCCTGGTAACGATTGTTGTCATAGTCGACCGGGTYCAGGCCCTGGCAGACCCAGTAGGTGTTGCCGGTATTGCGGTGCACCTGGCCGTCGCGGTACTTGGCGCCGAACTGGATGGAATCCAGCCAGCCGGCTTCGAACATCTTGGTGACGTCGGCCTGGAAGTAGTTCTGCTTGACCTCGGTCTGCATCCACGACGAATCGGTGGAGCCGGTATCGACCTCGGCGATGCCGGCCATCAGCTGCTGCTGGATGTCCGGCGAGACGGTCAGCGACGGCGTGCCGGTCAGGTCCCACGCGGTGTATTGGTTGCCCGCCTGCCACTGGTCACCGACCTTGCGGCGGGGCTTGGCCGACATGCGGAAATTCATCGACGGGCCACCCTTGGACCAGGTGCGGCCGCCGGTGAAGCTGGCCTTCCACAGCGGGCTGATGTCCCAGTCGACGGTCAGATCGGCCGTCTGCGAAAGCGCCTTTTCCTTGCTGTAGCCACCGGTCAGCTGCGGGGTGGGGATGGTGCAGTCATCCGGACCCCAGCCACCCGGCGGCAGGCCAGCTGCGGCGGCCTGGTCTTCGCTGCAGTAATAGGTCTTGCCGGCAAGCTTTTCGTACTGCGCGCCGGTGACGATGCTGCCACTGGGATCGAAGCTCAGCCCGTTGAGCAGGCGCCCACCGGCCCAGTTGCCATCGCCGTTGTAGCGGGCCAGGTTCCACTCCGGCACCTTCAGCATGTTCTGGGTGTAGTCACCCTGCAGTTCGAAGCGGAAGTAGTTCGCGGTCAGGGTCAGGTTGTCGATCGGCTTGAACTGGAAAGTCAGCTGGCCGCCCTTGCGCTCGCGCTTCTCTTCCTTCACCGCGAAGTTCACCGAGGTCGGCATGAAGAATTCGCTGTAGTTCGTGCCGGTCTGGTTGTTGAAACCGGATTGGCCCCACCAGTAGTGGATGCCATCCTGTTCCAGCAGGTTGCCGTTGGCATCGCGCGCGGTGGTGTTGTTGCCGTACCACTGGTAGTCCTCTGTGCTGGTCTCCATGGTGCGGCTGGTGCGCTTCTGCTGGGTCACGCCGACCAGCACGCCGAAGCGCTCGTCCTTGCTGTGCCAGGAGTACAGCGCCGACACCTGCGGGTCGACGTCGTGGCTGGTATCGGACGACGTGCCTTCCAGGTTGACGTAGCCGGAGTTGGCTTCCATCTCCAGCGGGCGGCGCGTGTGCAGGATGACCGTGCCGCCGATGCCGCCTTCGTCGATGCGCGCTTCCGGCGACTTGAACAGCTCGGCGCTGGACAGCATGTTCGACGGCAGCAGGGTGTAGTTGAACGAGCGGGTAGCTTCGTTGTTGGTTTCCGACGAGGCGACGTAGTTGCCGTTCAACTGGGTCAGGGTCAGGTCGGGCGCGAGGCCGCGCACGCTGACCGACTTGCCTTCGCCACCGCTGCGGGTGATGACCACGCCGGGCACGCGCTGCAGCGCGTCGGCCACGTTCTTGTCGGGGAACTTGCCAACGTCCTCGGCGGTGATCACTTCGACCACGGCGTTGGCGTCGCGCTTCTGCTGCAGGCTCTTTTCGATCGCGTAGCGGTAGCCGGTGACCTGGACGCTGTCCAGGGTGGTGGCGTCCTGCGTGCCGGTCGTAGCTGACGCCTGCTGCGCGGAAGCGCCAAGCGGGGCGACGGCGGCGGCCAGGGCCAGCGCGATGGCCAGCGACAACGCGTCGTGGCCCTGCGTACGTGTTGAATGCTTCATTGCCATCTCTCCCTCTCTCCTGGATTGATCCGGTGACTGACTGACGCGGAAACTTGAATCGATCTAATTCGTGATGCCGATCTTGCCTTCGCCCTGCAGATGCAACGAGCGCCTGGCAGATGGCCTGACACGTCCTGTCCTGCTCCCCAACTCCCGGGCCATCGCGATGTCGTCTTGGATCGATCTAAGCGATGGGCGGGGCGATTTTTAGCACGGCCAACGCGCCGACGCATGTTGCTGCGCAATATGGCAGTGACGTGTCGTGCAAATGACCCTTCTCGGAAAAATGCTGTAAGCGTTTACATGCGCAGACGGGGTGGGCCGGCCGGGCTGCGCCCGGCACCCGCAGAGGCCTTCAGGCCAGGGCAACAGCACAGCAACTGCAACAGCAACAGCTGGTTTCCTGCGGGATGGCGGGGTGGGKCCGGTTGCGGGGGGACGCTGCAAGTACGTCCATGTAAGCTCGGTCGCGCCTTGCTCGWGTGCGCWGTCCTGCGCACACGGCAAGWCCGGGGTTGGGCGTCCTGCCCARCCCGCCCGAGGCATGCCTCGGGCCCATGGCGCTYACGCCCCCGCAACCGGACCCACCCCGCCTTCGACAGATTCCCGCTGCTGTTGGTAGGTGTCGACCTTGGTCGACACGTGGATCCATGCCATGCATGGATGAAATCCAATCGATGATTTCGAAATCGGTAGGAACATCCATCCACGCCTTGCGTGGATAAAATTCGTCGAAATCAATATTTCGGTAGTCATCGAACAGCATCCACGCGTGGCGTGGATCTACGCGTCGACCAAGGTCGACACCCACCAGGATTCCGACAGATCGCCGAAAACTGTCGAAGGCGGGGTGGGTCCGGTTGCGGGGGTGTCCGCGGCATGGATGCCGCGGCCAAGCCCCCAGGGACGGGTTTACGGCGTCCCCCGCAACCGGGCACACCCCGCCACCCCACGGAATGCATCTGTTGCTGTTGCCGTTGCCGTCGCCGTTGCTCCGGCCTCTGCGGGTGCCGGGCGCAGCCCGGCCGAAGCCCCCCGCTCATGCTGCGCCGCAGAATGCATTGGGCGAAATTCCCATGCTCTACTTGAATCGATCTAAATCCGCCGGGGTGCGGATTTGTACCGATGGAAACGAGGGCTCGGCCTGTGCGGCCGGTTCTTCGCTGCCGCCCTGCCGCCAAGGAGTCCTGCCCGTGACCAGGTTGTCCCGCCGTCGTCCCGCCCGCCGCCTGTCGGCATTGTCCCATCGGCCCCTGGCCCGCATCGCCTGCCTGCTGGCACTGGCGGTGACGCCCTGGCTGCAGGCCGCACCGGCCGCGCTGGAGCGCGAGGTCAATACCTTCATCGGCAGCAAGGATGACGGCAACACCTTCCCCGGTGCTTCGGCACCGTTCGGCCTGATCCAGGTCAGCCCGATCGGCAGCCACTATTCGGGCTGGCGCTACGACGACGACAAGATCCGCGGCTTCGGCCACTCCTTCCTGTCCGGCGCCGGTTGCTGGGAGCAGGGTGGGCAGGTCTCGGTGCTGCCGGTGACCGGTTCGATCGGCCCCGGCGGCGACTTCGATACCGCCGATGCGAAAGCCTTCAATCACAAGACCTATGCGTCGGCCTACAGCCACGACGGTGAGATCGGCCAGGCCGGCTACTACAAGGTGCGCCTGACCAGCTACGGCGGCATCGACGCCGAAGCGACCGCGCGCACCCGCGCAGCTGCCGAGCGTTACACCTTCAGCCAGCGCCAGGGCGATGGCCACGTGCTGGTGAATGTCGGTCAGGCCAACGAGCGCCACTCGGTGATCGGCAGCGTGGTCGATGTGGTGGGTGACCGCGTGGTGGAAGGCAAGCTGGTCACCAAGAGTTTCTGCGGCGGGCACCAGTACACCACCTGGTTCCGCATTGAGTTCGACCGCCCGTTCAAGGCGCATGGCACCTGGGGCGAGGGCGGCGGCCTGCCGGGCGCGCGCCACAGCATGGAAGGCGAGCAGAAGCCGAATGGCGCGTGGCTCAGCTTCGACCTGGCCAAGGGCCAGTCGGTCACCGCCGTCAGCGCGATTTCGCATGTGGATGCCGAAGGTGCGCGCACCAACCTGCGCGCCGAGGGCATGCAGGGCGGGGCGCTGCTGGGCTTCGAGCGCATGCGCGCGCTGTCGCAGCAATCGTGGCGTGAGCAGCTGGCACGCGTGCGCGTGCAGGGCGGCAATGGCGATGACCGCACCGTGTTCTACAGTGCGCTGTACCACGCGCTGCTGCAGCCGCTCACCGGCAGCGATGCCGACGGCCGTTACCGCGGCTACGACGATGGCATCCATCGCGCCGATGGCTGGACCTACTACGAGTACTTCTCGCTGTGGGATACCTACCGTGCACAGAACCAGTGGCTGGCACTGACGCGCCCGGATGTGGCGCGCGACATCGGCCGCAGCCTGCTGGCGATCGATGAGCAGGGCGGCTGGCTGCCGCGCTGGGGCTATGCCAACTTCGAGACCAACATCATGACCGGCGATCCGGTCACCCCCTTCATGGTCGACCTGTGGCGCTTCGGTGCGCTCAAGGGCCGCGAAGGGCAGGCATGGGATGCGCTGCGCCGCAATGCGTTCGGTACGCCGCCGCTGAACTCGCGTGCTGCCGGTCGCTCCGGCAACCCGACCTACCTGGACAAGGGCTACGTGGTCTACGACCGTGCGTTCCCGTCCAAGGGCATGGATGTCGATCCCCACCATGGTGGTTCGGCAACGCTGGAGTACGCACTGGCCGACTGCGCGCTTTCGCAGATGGCCGATGGGCTCGGCCATGCCCAGGATGCGGCGGTCCTGCGTGAGCGCGGCCGCAACTGGCGCAAGGTATGGGACCCGCAGGTGCGCGACGCCGAGACCGGCTTCACCGGCTTCCCGCGCCCGCGTACCGAAGATGGCCAGTGGTACACACCGGCCGATGGCCATTACAGCCCGCGCTCGCATCACGGTTTCCATGAAGGCACGGCGTGGCAGTACCAGTGGCTGGCGCAGCAGGACGTGCCGGGCCTGGTCGAAGCGATGGACGGCCGCGAACAGGCCGGCCGCCGCCTGGATGCTTTCTTCGCCATGGACGCTCTGCAGGCCGACCCCCTCAATGCCGCCCGCAAGGAGTGGGTGGTCGGGCCGTACAGCTATTACAACCAGTTCCGCTACAACCCCAACAACGAGCCCGACCTGCATTCGCCGTGGCTGTACACGCTGATCGGCCAGCCGTGGAAGACCGCAGCGGTGGTGCGTGCAGCGCAGCAGCTGTTCACCAATGCACCCAACGGCGTGACCGGCAACGATGACCTCGGCACGATGTCGGCCTGGTACCTGTTCAGTGCGATCGGCGTGTACCCGGCGGTGCCGGGCAGCGGCGAGTTCCTGCTGCATACGCCGCGCTTTGCCAAGGTCGAGGTCGAGCTGGGCAATGGCCGCACCCTGCGTATCGAGGCACCTGGCGCCGATGGCCGCCGCCTGCAGTACGTGCAGGGCGTGCAGGTCGACGGCCAGGCACATGCCCCGGTATGGCTGGGCTGGAGCCAGCTGCAGCAGGGCCCGAAGCTGCGCTTCGCGCTGGACGGGCGGGCGCCGACCGAGGGCTGGGGCACGGCGGTCAAGGACCTGCCGGTGTCCTGGTGCGCGGCACCGGGCAGCCAGCTGCACTGAGCCGGGCTGTGCCGTTCGAGGCAACCCAGCGAACGGCACGGCACGACAGGGCCGCGATCCATTAGGCTTGAGCATCCATCGGAGTGCGGGAAGACGATGAACGACAACAGCGACAGTTCCAGCAAGCGTTCCGGCAAGGCGGTGACGGTGACCGACATCGCCCGTGCCATCGGCGTTTCGCGCGCGACCGTGTCGCTGGTGCTGCGCGGCAGCCCGCTGGTCAACGTCGATACCCGCGCCCGGGTCGAGGCTGAGCTGCGCCGCCAGCGTTACGTCTATAACCGCGCTGCAGCGAACCTGCGGCGGCGCACGTCCTCCAGCATCGCCCTGGTCATCAACGATCTGTCCAACCCGTTCTTCGCCGAATTCGCCTCCGGTGTGGACGAGGCACTGGGCGGGCGCGGCTACGTGACCCTGCTCGGCAGTACCGGCGAGTCGCCCGAGCGGCAGCAGGCGGTGCTGTCGACATTGATGGAACACACGCCTGCGGGCCTGATCCTGTCGCCGGCCGAAGGCAGCGATGCCACGCTGCTGCGGCAGGTGCTGGGCGCCAACGCCAACGTACTGCTGTTCAACCGCGAACTGGAGGGCGCCGACTGGGACTTCCTGACCCTGGACAACCAGCATGGCGCCTACCTGGCCACCCGCCACCTGATCGAGCGCGGCCATCGCCAGATTGCGTTCTTCGGCGGCCACGCGGCATCGAGTTCCTGCCACCAGCGTCGTGCCGGTTTCCAGCAGGCCCTGGCCGAGGCCGGGCTGGCATTGCCGCCGGGCTGGATGATCGAATCTGCACCCAACCGCCTGGAAGCGGCCGCGCGCACCGATGAACTGTTCGTCGACGGCCATCGGCCGAGCGCAGCGGTCTGCTACAACGACACCGTCGCGCTGGGCCTGATGCTGGGCCTGRACTCGCGCGGCATCCGTCCCGGCGGTGACTTCGCGGTGACCGGCTTCGACGATATTTCCGAAGCGTCGGTTGCCGTGCCGCCGTTGACCACACTGACGGCCGACCCGCGCGAACGCGGGCGGCAGGCGGCCTCGCTGCTGCTGCAGCGGCTGGAGGAACCGGACGCGCCACCACGGCGCACGGTCGCCCCGGTACAGTTGCGAATCCGCGAAAGCAGCGCCGCACGTCCGAATTGAATTGATGCTTCGCTCCTGAACTGATTGCACCCTTCCACGCACCAACGACCTTTCGCGCATCGAGGCGCGTACTGCATGCCGATCTCCGCAACGCCCCGCCCATCGGGTTCCCCGGGCAACCAGCCTGCCGTCACCAACGGCAAGGCGCTGGCCGTGGTCACCACCATCTTCTTCATGTGGGGCTTCCTGACCTGCCTCAACGACATCCTGATTCCGCATCTGAAGGCGGTGTTCGAGCTGAACTACGCCAAGGCAATGCTGGTGCAGTTCACTTTCTTCGGCACCTACTTCCTGATGTCGCTGCCGGCAGGGCGGCTGGTTGCAGCGCTGGGTTACAAGAAGGGCATCGTCGCCGGCCTGGTGATCGCCGGCATCGGTGCACTGGGCTTCTGGCCGGCCGCTGAGCTGCGCGTCTATGGCGCCTTCCTCGGTGCATTGTTCGTGCTGGCCACCGGCATCACCGTGCTGCAGGTGGCGGCCAACCCGTATGTCGCGCTGCTTGGTCCGGAGCAGACCAGTTCCAGCCGCCTGACCCTGGCGCAGGCGCTGAACTCGCTGGGTACGGCCATCGCGCCGATCTTCGGCGGCATGCTGATCCTGTCCAACACGGCCATGAGCGGCGAGCAGATCGCCGCGCTGCCGGCCGCCGAGCAGCTCGCCTACCGTACCGCCGAGGCACACGCAGTGCAGGGCCCTTACGTCGGCCTGGCCGTGGCGCTGGTGCTGCTGGCCCTGTTCGTGTTCCTGTTCCGCCTGCCGGCGCTGAACGACACCACCGAGCAGGCTGACCAGGGGCATCAGCACAGCTATCTGGATGCGCTGCGCAAGCGCCACCTGCTGCTGGGCGTGCTCGGCATCTTCTTCTACGTCGGTGCTGAAGTATCGATCGGCAGCTTCCTGGTCAACTACCTGTCGATGCCCACCATCGGCGGTTTCAGCGAGCAGGAAGCCACCCACTATGTGTCGGCCTACTGGACGATGGCGATGATCGGTCGCTTCGCCGGTTCGGCGCTGCTGGCGCGCTTCTCGCCGAGCCGCCTGCTGGCGATCTTCGCGCTGGTCAACGTGGGCCTGCTGACGCTGACCATGATGACCTCCGGCAATGTCGCGCTGTACTCGGTGGTGGCGATCGGCCTGTTCAATTCGATCATGTTCCCGACCATCTTCGCGCTCAGCATCGAGCGCCTGGGCCCGCTGACCAGCAAGGGTTCGAGCCTGCTGATCATGGCCATCGTCGGTGGCGCGGTGGTGCCTTACCTGCAGGGCGTCCTGGCTGACCACATCGGCGTGCAGGCCAGCTTCATCCTGCCGCTGCTGTGCTACGGCTACATCATTTTCTACGGACTGGTCGGCGCGCGCGCGCCGGCTGCCGGCACGCAGGGAGGCTGAGTCGAAAATGGGTTCCATCGTCTGCTTCGGCGAAATTTTGATCGATCTACTAGCGCAGCCGCCGGCCTCGGCCGATACCCCGCGCGCGTTCCTGCAGTACGCCGGAGGTGCACCGGCCAACGTCGCGGTGGCCGCCGCGCGGCTGGGCGCGAAGACCCAGTTCGTCGGCATGCTCGGCCGCGACATGTTCGGCGACTTCCTGGCGGAGAGCCTGAGCGAACACGGTGTCGGCACCGACTACATCGTGCGCACCGACGCGGCCAAAACCGCGCTGGCCTTCGTTGCACTGGACGCGGGCGGCGAACGCAGCTTCAGCTTCTACCGTCCGCCTGCGGCCGACCTGCTGTTCCGTGACAGCGATTTCCACGCGGGCTGCTTCGATGGCGCGCAGTGTTTCCACGTCTGTTCCAACAGCCTGACTGAAGCGGACATCGCCGAAGCGACGTTCGCCGGCATGGACCGTGCGCGTGCGGCCGGCGCGGTGGTCAGCCTGGATCTCAACCTGCGTCCGGCGCTGTGGCCAGCCGATGTCGACCCGACACCGCGCCTGTGGCAGGCGCTGGAGCGCGCCGACCTGGTCAAGCTGTCGCGCGAGGAACTGGACTACTTGGCCGCCCCGCTGGGCGATGACGGCGAGGCGCTGGTGCTGCGCCGCCTGCTGGCCGCGCAGGCACGCTGGGTGATCATCACCGACGGCGCCGCCACGCTGCATTGGTATACCCGTGAAACGCAGGGCAAGGTCAGCAGTTTCCGCGTCGCCACCGTGGACACCACCGCTGCCGGTGATGCCTTCGTCGGCGGCGTGCTGGTTGGCCTGCTGGAGCGGGGTGGGGCAGGTGCGGGCTTTGCCGCGTTCTGCCAGGACCCGCAGGCGATCGCCGCCACGCTGCGCTTCGGCGCCGCCGTTGGCGCACTGGCGGTGACCCGCAAGGGCGCGTTCGCTGCGATGCCCTCGTTCGATGAAGTGCAGCAGCTGCTGCAGCTACAGGATCTCCCCGCATGAGCACCTCGCCCGATTTCCGTTCCCCCGCGTTCCTGCGCGCCCACATCGCCGACACGATGGCGTTCTAC
>NZ_JBFTOJ010000149.1:0-10524 GCF_056397905.1 Stenotrophomonas sp. 05L414_2 | reverse complement strand
AGCTGGCACTGATCGCCAGCGAACAGAAGATGCCGGTCAGCAGCGGCACGGTCAGTACCGCCGCCCAGAAGCGCGGTGCCACGGCCTTGGCCACCGGGTCGATGGCCATCAGTTCCAGCGCCTTGATCTGGTCGGTGGCGCGCATCAGGCCCAGCTCGGCGGCGATCGAACTGCCGGCGCGGCCGATGAACAACAACGCGGTCAGCACCGGTGCCAGTTCGCGGTACAGCGACAGSCCSAGCAGSGTGGACAGCGCRTCGGCSGCRCCGAAGGTGGTCAGCGTGCGGTAGCCCTGCAGGGTCAGCACCAGGCCGACGAAGGCACCGCCCACGGCGATGATCGGCAGCGAGCGSGCACCKAYCTTGTAGATCTCGCGGGTCAGCTCGGCCAGGAAATCACGGGTCGGCAGCGAACCGCGCAGCACGGTCAGCGAGAACAGGCCGGCACGACCCAGCGAGCGGGTGGCKTSMACRAACGGCATCAGGCAACCCTCGCGCGCGGYGCGGCATCRAACGGRATSGGACCATCSGGCTGGCCRTGCAGGAACTGCTGCAGCAGCGGGTCCTGGCTGGTCTGCAGCGCCTCCGGCGTGCCCTGGAACACGATGCCGCCATTGGCGATCGCGATTACCTGGTCGCAGATCGGCAGAGTCTCGTGCACGTGGTGGCTGACGATGATGCTGGTCAAGCCCAGGCTGTGGTTGAGGCGCTGGATCAGGCTCATGATCACCCCCGAGGCGATCGGGTCCAGCCCGGTCAGCGGCTCGTCGTAGATCATCAGCGGCGGGTCCAGGGCCAACGCRCGGGCCAGTGCCACGCGCCGGGCCATGCCACCGGACAGCTCACGCGGCCAGGCATCGGCGGCGGCCAGCAGGCCGACCGAATGCAGCTTCATCTGCACCAGCCGGCGCAGCACCGGTGCCGGCAGGCGGGTGTGGGTGCGCAACGGCAGGGCGACGTTCTCGGCCACGGTCAGGTCGGTCAGCAGGCCATTGCCCTGCAGCAGTACGCCGACGCTCTTGCGCATCTCCAGAAGTTCGGCGGTGCGCTGCGGGATGGGTTTGCCGAACAGGGTGACGTCGCCTGCAACCGGACGCAGTTCGCCGGTCAGCGCCGCCAGCAGGGTCGACTTGCCGCTGCCGGACGGACCGAGCACCGCGGTGATGCTGCCCTTGGGCACCTGCAGCGAAACGTCGCGCAGGATCGTGCGCCCGCTCCGGTCGATGCGGACGTTGGACAACTGCACCAGACTGGGAGTGGAAGCCGACATGGGCACCCTTAACGTTTTTTCGACATTGAAGCATCGGGTCAGACTGCTGAACATAAGCAGACTGGACGGTGCAGTATTGTTGCACGGTCGGACCGTCGCCAGACCGGGACAATTCCGAAAACGACCGGAACAATCCGTCGCGATCACCGTACCCCGGGATTGAATACGGGCGGGTGTGCTGCACACTGTGCACGATGAGTGACCCGGGCAGCGACTTCCGCCTCTACCATTCCAATTCGCTGGACGTGCTGGCTGCCCTGCTGGCGCGCAACGTGCGTGTGCCGGTGCCGGGGCAGTCGCTGCTGGCGCCGGAGGTGGTGCTGATCCCGCAGGTGGCGATGCGGCGCTGGCTGCAGGCGACACTGGCTGCCGAGTATGGCGTGGCCGCCAACCTGGAATTCCTGACCCCCGGTGAGTTCGTCGCCCGTGCGCTGAACGCCAATGTCGAGGGCGAAGCCGACGACCTGGACGCGGCCGCCCTGCACTGGCGCCTGTACCAGGCCCTGCGCGATCCGCAGCTGCTGGCACAGCCACCGATGCGCGCGCTGCAGTCCTATCTTGCCGGGGGCGACGCGCTCAAACCCTGGGCCCTGGCCGGCGAACTGGCCTCGGTGTTCGAGAAGTACCAGGCCTGGCGCCGCGACTGGCTGCTGCGCTGGGAAGCCGGCGCCGACGCGGCCGATCCGCAGGCCATCCTGTGGCGCAGCATCGCCGCCGGCCATGGTTACCGCGCGCGCCGCATCCAGGCGTACCTGGACCGCTTCGAGGGCGCCGGCCAACCGCTGCCGCAGGGCCTGCCGCCGCGGATGTCGGCGTTCGCCACCCTCAACATCTCGCCCGACGTACTGCGGGTGATGGCCACCCAGTCGCGGGTGGGCGAACTGCATTTCTATCTGCCCACGCCGGTGCAGTCCTACTGGGGCGACCTGCAGACCCTGGCAGAGCGCCTGCGCAGCGGTGCGCCGGACCCGTTCGGCGAGGCCGCCGGCGAGAACCGCCTGCTGGAAGCGTGGGGTGCGGCCGGCCGCGATTTCATGGCGGTGCTGGGCAGCTATGAAGTGGTGCATCCGGCCGGTGAGATCGCGGCCTATTCCGACCCCGAGCAAGACACGCGGCCGACGATGGACCAGGGCGGGCTGTCCGACAGCCTGCTGCATCGCCTGCAGCGCGACCTGTTCCACCGTCGTGCCTTGCCTTCCGGTGAACTGCGCGATGGCCTGCGCAGCGACGACCCGAGCCTGCAGGTGCACGCCTGCCACACCCGCCTGCGCGAGCTGCAGGTGCTGCACGACCAGCTGCGCAGCCTGCTGCAGGACCCGCGCTTCGACCCGCCGTTGCAGGCGCGCGAGATCGCCGTGCTGGCGCCGGACATCGATCCGTATGTGCCCTATCTGGAAGCGGTGTTCGGCGGACGGGGGGGCGAGGACGAACACATTCCCTACGCGCTGGCCGACAGCAGTCCGTTGGCTGGCGAGCCGCTGGCCGACGTGTTCGTGCACCTGCTTGGCCTGCCGATTTCGCGCTTCGGCCTGAACGAGGTGCTGGATCTGCTGGCCAGTGCACCCCTGGCCGAGGCCGCCGGCCTGGAAGCGGTGGACTTCGACCGACTGCATGGCTGGTTGCAGCAGGCAGGCGCACGCTGGGGCCTGGATGCCCAGCATCGCGACCAGCTGCAGGCCCCCAGCGATGACGCCTACACCTGGCAGTTCGCGCTGGATCGCCTGCTGCTGGGCCACGCCACCGGCAGCGAGGTGGATCTGGTCGGGGTGGCGCCGTGGATCGAACTGGAAGGCGGGGCGCTGGATGCGCTGGACCGGCTGCTGCGCCTGCTGCGCGTGCTGGCCGTCTACCAGCGCCGGCTGGGCGAACTGTTGACCCCGGCACAGTGGCGGCAGCGCCTGCTGTCGCTGCTCGATGCCCTGCTGCCGACACCACCCAGCTCGCCCAACAGCCAGCGCGCGCTGGAGCGCCTGCGCAAGCTGCTCAACCAGTTCGCCGAAGATGCGTACAAGGCCGGGTTCGTCGATGGCGTGCCACCGGAGGTGGTGCGTGCGCACTTCGCCGGTGCGCTTGCCGAGGCCGATACGCGCGCGCCGTTGCTGACCGGTGGCATCAGCTTCGGCCGCATGGTGCCGATGCGCCTGCTGCCGTTCCGGGTGATCTGCGTGCTCGGCCTCAACGATGGTGATTTCCCGCGTCGCGACCCGGCCGCCGGCCTCAACCAGCTCACCGCCGAACTGGATACGCCGCGCCGCCGTCCCGGCGACCGCTCCACCCGCGAAGACGATCGTTTCCTGTTCCTGCAGTTGTTTGCTGCTGCGCAGGACGTGTTCTACCTCAGCTACCTCGGCGCGGACCCGCGCGATGGCAGCGTGCGCGAACCCTCGGTGCTGGTCAGCGAACTGATCGATGCCGCCGCGGCCTATCACCTCGATCCGTCGACCGCCACGCGGGACTTCACCGTGCGCCACGCGCTGCAGCCGTTCTCGCCGGCCGCCTTCGGTGACGGCGATCCACGCCGCTTCAGCTACCGCCGGCAGTGGCACCCGGCCGCCGGGCGGCTGGGCGGGCAGCGCGGCGGCCTGCTGCCGTGGTTCGACGCCGCACTGCCGCCGCCGGTGGACGACGCGGTGGAAGAAGAGGTCTCGCTGGAGAGCCTGCGTCGTTTCCTGTGTGATCCGGCCGGGCAGTTCCTCGCACAGTCGCTGGGCCTGCGCCTGGCCGACGACGTCGAGGACGTCGACGACCTGGAGCCGCTGGTGCTGTCCTCGCGTGGGCCGGAGAAGCGCAGTGTGCAGCTGGCCGTGGTGCAGGCCACCCTGGCCGGTGACGGCGAGCCGCTGTACCCTCGGCTGCGCGCACGCGGGCTGCTGCCGTCGGGCATCCTCGGCGAGCGCCAGTTTGAAGTGGAGCGGCTCAAGACCCGCCCCTATGCCACGGCCATGCTGGGCTGGTTGCAGGGCACGCCGCTGGAGAGCCGCCGCTATGAAGTGGAGATCGACGGCGTTCGCCTGCATGGCCGGGTCGGTGATCGCCATCCCGAAGGCCTGGTGCGCCTGCGCGCCGGCGCCCTCAACGGCAACGCGGTGATCCGCCAGGGGCTGGACTGGCTGCTGGCCAACGCCGCCGGCGATGCCTTGCCGCTGGTGCAGTTCTACGACGGCGGTGATGCCGGCCCCGGTCCGCATGCATTGCCTGCCTTGACCGTGCCCGCAGCACGCGCGGCATTGCGCGCGCTGCTGCAGCTGCGCCAGCGCGGGCTGCGCGAACCACTGCGCTTTGCGCCCTATACCGGCTGGGTGCTGTTCAACGCGCCGGTGGAAAAGCAGCGCAGCGAAGGCTGGAAACAATGGCATGGCAGCGACCGCAGCTGGGGTGAAGCCAACAGTGATGCCTGGCAGCTGCTGCTGCGTGGCGCCGACCCGTTCGCCGACGACGCCAGTTACGCCGACCTGCTGCGCAACAGCCAGGTGGTCTTCAGCGCCGTGCGCGAAGGGCGCAGCTTCGGCAATGATCCACAGGCGGGCCACGCATGAGCAGCGGTGCCGAGGGCGCTACCATCAACACGCATTGCCCCGACCCTTACCTGGCGTTGCCGCTGCACGGCACGCGACTGATCGAAGCCAGTGCCGGCACCGGCAAGACCTTTACCCTGGCGACGCTGTTCACCCGTCTGGTGGTCGAGCAGGGCCTGCGTATCGGCCAGATCCTGGCGGTGACCTTCACTGACGCCGCCACCCAGGAACTGCGCAAGCGCATCCGCGAGCGACTGGCCCTGGCTGCGCGCCTGGTCGACCTGCCGCCCGGCGACGATGAAACACCCGATGCGCTGCTGACCCGGCAGGTGCTGCAACGTCATCTGCAGGACGGCACGGAAACCGCAAAAGCGTTGAAGCGGCGCCTGCAGGTAGCCGCCGACGAGATCGACCTGGCTGCGATCTTCACCATCCACGGCTTCTGCACCCGCGTGCTGCGCGAACATGCGCTCGAAAGCGGGCATACCTTCGACCCGCCCGAGCTGCTGGCCAGCGATCGCGAGCTGCTGGAAGAACTGGCGGCCGATCTGTGGCGGGTGCATGCCAACGATCCGGCAACGCTGGAACCGCTGACCTGGTTGTGGTCCCACCCGGATGCGCTGGCGGCTGACCTGCGCGCGCTGCTGGCATCGCCACCGCTGCACCCGCCACTGCAGCCGCTGGCCGTGGACGATCCGCGCCCGGCGCTGCAGGGCGCGGCGGCGGAACTGTCGATGGCCGTGCGCGAGCACGGTGAGCGCTTCTTCCTGGACCTGTGCGAAGCGGTCGACAACAAGTGGATCAACGGCGTTTCCTACAAGCTGGGCTGGCTGCACCCGCTGGGCCGGCAGCTGTTGGGCTGGGCCGAGCGCGGCGACGCAGCCGAACTGTTGTCCAGCGACCGCTTGCCGGCGCTGCTGCCCGATGCGCTGGTGGCCAAGACCAACAAGAAGTCCGCCGACCGCACACCGTCCTCGCCGCTGCAGGCACCGCTTGAGCGCTACGTGGCACTGCTGGCGCAGCGCGAACAATGGCTGCGTGCCACGGCACTGAACTTCCTGCACGCCCTGCGCGAGGAAGCCACCCAGCGCCTGTCGGTGCTGAAGCGCGTGCGCCGCGTGCAGACCTACGACGATCTGATCGACGGCGTCGCCCGCGCGCTGGAAGGCCCGCAGCGGCTGGCCCTGGTCAAGCAGCTGCGGGCGCAGTACCGCATCGCCCTGGTCGATGAATTCCAGGATACCGATGACCGCCAGTGGGGCATCTTCCATACCGTGTTCGGCGCCTCGCCGGAGGTGGACGAACTGGGGCTGCAGCCGGCGCTGTTCCTGATCGGTGACCCCAAACAGGCCATCTATGGCTTCCGTGGCGGCGACATCCATACCTACCTGAAAGCCAAGCAGGTGGCCGAGCAGGCACCGGCGCTGGACCAGAACTTCCGCTCGCGCCCGGCCGTGCTGCGCGCGCTGCAGGCGCTGTACGACAACGCTGGCGAAGATGCCTTCCTCGAACGCGACATCCGGTTCGAGCCGGTGCGGCCCGGTGGCGTGCGTGTCGATGAGGACTACCTGCGCGATGGCCGGGCCGCACCGGCGCTGACCCYGCGCCTGCTGCGCAGCGACGGTGAAAAGGCCCTTGGCGCCGATGCGTCGCGCGACGCGGCGACCCAGGCCTGTGTGGCAGCGATCCACCAGATCCTGCTGGAGGCGCGTGCCGGCACCGCGCTGCTGCGTGGGCGCCCGGTGCAACCCGGCGATATCGCCGTGCTGGTGCGCTCGCATCGCGAAGCCACGCTGGTGCAGCGTGCACTGGCCGCAGTCGGCATTCCCGCGGTGGCGGCCGGCAAGCAGAGCCTGTTTGCCACCAGCGAGGCCCGTGACCTGCGTGCGTTGCTGCTGGCGTTGCTGCAACCGGCCGACGAAGGGCGACTGCGTACTGCATTGGCAACGGTGCTGCTGGGGCAGCGCGCAAGCGCGATTGCCAGCATGGAGCGTGAGGGGGACCTGCAGCGCGGGTTCCAGGCACAGCTGCTGCACTGGCGCGAGCGCTGGCAGCGTGGCGGCCCGTTCGCGGTGGTGGCCGATGTCTGCGCCGCGCAGGGCGAGCGCCTGCTGGCACTGATCGACGGCGAGCGGCGCCTGACCAACTACCTGCAGCTGGGCGAACTGCTGCAGGAAGCCTCCGCGCAGGCACTGGGCATGCACGGCCTGCTGGACTGGCTGCAGGGGCAGATGGCCAATGCCGACCAGGATGACGAGCAGCAGCTGCTGCGGCTGGAGTCCGACGCGCGACGGGTGCAGATCATCACCCTGCACAAGAGCAAGGGCCTGGAATACCCGCTGGTGTTCCTGCCGTTCGTGGGCATCGATGGCGGCGCGCCGAACACCGCCACGCACTGCACCGTGCACCTGGAGGGTGAGCGCCAGCTGCATTGGAAGCTGGACAGGGACGATGCCTGGGACGCGGCCAGCAGCCAGCGCGAGCGCGAACAGCGTGCAGAAGACGCGCGCCTGCTGTACGTGGGCCTGACCCGCGCCGAGCATGCCTTGTGGATCGCCACCGGCGATCTGGCAGGCCATGCGAAGACCCGCCTGGCGCCGTTGCTGGGCGACCTGCAGGCGCTGCGAGCGCACGCGGACGTGGACCTGGATGACAGTGCGCCGCCGGGCCGCCTGCCGCAGCTGCTGGCCGAAACCGAAGGTGAGCTGCCTGCGGTGCGTGCCTTGACCCGCCGGGTGCCACATGACTGGTGGGTCTACAGCTTCACCCAGCTGGCGCATGCCGACGCTGGCAACGGCGACGATATCGAAGCGGCGGCCACCGAACTGCCGGCACCGGCTGCCGACGAACCCGCCGGTGCCGAGCTGCCGCTGGAACCGGCGCTGCCGGACGCTGCCGCAGAAGACACTGCGCCGCCGGATCCGCGCTTCATGGGCAGCCGCTTCGGCAACGTGCTGCACGATGCACTGGAGAACGTCGACTTCGCACTGTGGTCGCACTGGCAGCCGCAGCAACCGGCACCGGAGGGACAGGCCGACGTTCTGCGCCGCTCGCTGCACGACGAAGGCTATGCCGACGAGGATCTGGACGATGGCGTGGCGGTGCTGGTGCCGCTGGTCGGCCACACCCTCACCGTACCGCTGCCCGAAGGCGGTGCGCTGTGCAGCGTGCCCGAGCATGAGCGCCGGGCCGAAATCGAGTTCCACTTCGCCATCGAGCCGACCGCAGTACCGGTGCTGCTGCAGCTGCTGCACGAGCACGGCATCTCCAGCGCACGGCGCGGTTTCGGCCTGCGCAGAAGGCTGGAAGGCCTGATGACCGGCAAGATCGATCTGACCTACGTGCGTGATGGCCGCTGGTATGTGCTGGACTACAAATCCAACCGGCTGCCGGGTTACAGCCCGGACCTGCTGGAGATCGCCATGCGCCACAGCGAGTACGACCTGCAGGCGCTGATCTATACCGTGGCCCTGCATCGCTGGCTGCGCTTCCGCCTGGGTGCGGCATACGACTACGCGCGCGACATGGGCGGTATCCGCTATCTGTTCTGCCGGGGCCTGGATATCGCCGGCAACGGCGTGCACGTGCAGCGCTTCGCGCCTGAGCTGGTGGATGCGCTGGATGCCTTGTTTGCGGGCGGCGAAGCAGCCCAGGCCGAGATGGCGGCGCGCGCGCGCGGAGAAACCGCATGAACCTGCTGCGCGATCTGCATCGCAGTGGCCAGCTGCGCACCCTGGACCACGCCCTGGCCATCAGCCTCAAGCGCCTGCGCGAAGACACGCCGGACGACGTGGCACTGGCCGCCGCACTGGCCTCGCTGGCCGTGGCGCAGGGGCACGCTGGTTTCGATCCGCGCCAGCCCCAGCGCGTGATCGATGGCATCCCGGCATGGCCCGAACCTGCGCAGTGGCTGGCGCAACTGCAGGCCTCGCCCTGGGTGGCGACCCCGCAGGATGCCAACGCCGCCGCCGCGGAAGCGCCGCTGGTGCTGGAGAACGGTCTGCTGTACCTGCGCCGCTACCGCGAATACGAGCGGCAGTTGGCTGTCGGTCTGCAACGCATCGGCCGCCATCCGCTGGCTGCACCGGACATGGCCGCCGTGGCGCCCCTGTTCGCGCGTCTGTTCCCGCACGCCGCAACGGGTGAGGACCACCAGGCCCGTGCGGCTGGCGTAACCCTGCGCCATCCGCTGGCCCTGGTCACCGGTGGTCCCGGTACCGGCAAGACCACCACCATCGCCCGCCTGCTGCTGCTGTTGGCGGCACAGGCGCAGCACCAGGGCCTGCCCGTGCCGAAGGTAGCGTTGGCTGCACCCACCGGCCGCGCCGCCGAGCGCATGGCCGAAAGCCTGCGCCTGGCCGTACAGCGGCTGCAGGGGCAGGGGCTGGATCCGGCGCTGTGCACCGCGCTGCCCAGCACAGGCACGACCCTGCATCGCCTGCTCGGGGTGATTCCCGATTCACCGCGCTTCCGCCATCACGCCGACAATCCGTTGCCGGTGGACGTGGTGGTGGTCGACGAAGCTTCGATGATCGACCTGCCGCTGATGGCCAAGCTGGTCGACGCGATCGCCAGCGGTACCCGCCTGATCCTGCTCGGCGATCCCGACCAGTTGCCATCGGTGGAAGCCGGTGATGTGCTCAGCGCCATCCTGCGCGCCAGCGGCGATGGCATCGGCACCCGTGCCGACGATGCGCAGGCGCTGCATGGACTGCTGGCAGCGGCGACGCTGCAGCCGCAGGCACCGCCGCGCGCGTTCGCAGGCCGCCGCGTGCAGTTGCAGCGTGGCTACCGGCAGAGTGATGCGCTGGACCTGGCGCCGCTGGCGCAGGCCGTGCGTGGCGGTGACAGCGGTACCGCCCTGCGCCTGCTGCGCAGTGGCGGGCTGGCTGGTGTCCGTTTCCATGAAGGCGAGGCGGACCCGTTGCGTGGCCAGCGCGAGCATCTGCTCGACCACTGGCGCGCACTGGCCGACGCAGTGGACCCGGCGCAGGCACTGCAGCAGGCCGGTCGCTTGCGCGTGCTGACCGCACTGCGCGAAGGCCCGCAGGGCGCGCGTGGCCTCAACAGCCGTATTGAACAGCTGCTGGCTGGCAACACCCCGGGCTACTTCCAGGGCCGGCTGCTGCTGATCACCGAAAACAGCTACCGCCACCGCCTGTTCAACGGCGATATCGGCATCTGCCTGCGCGATGGCAGCGGTGCGATGGTGGCCTGGTTCCCCGGCGAGACCGCCGACCAGCCGCGCGCCTTCCACCCGGCAGCGTTGCCCGCACACGAGAGCGCGTTCGCGATGACCGTGCACAAGGCGCAGGGTTCGGAGTTCGAGGAAGTGTGGTTGCAGCTGCCGAGGCAGGACAGCCGCGTGTTGTCGCGCGAACTGGTCTACACCGGCCTGACCCGCGCCCGCCAGCGCCTGCAGGTGGCCGGCAGCGCCGAGGTGCTGGAGGCGGCATTGAAACGACATGCCAGCCGCCTTGGTGGGTTGGCGTGGCGACTGGGTGCGGAAGAGGTAACCGAGGAACCGGCGCGCGGCGAAGAACCCACCGTGCAAGGCACGTTGTTCTAAACGCCAGCCTTACCATCACGTCGGTCACCTTCATCCACGCACGGCGTGGATCTACCGTGTCGACCAAGGTCGACACCCACCAGAAGCAGGCCATGCCATTCCGACAGATCGCGGGGAACTGTCGAAGGCGGGGTGGGTCCGGTTGAGGGGGTGTGAGCGGCATGGATGCCG
>NZ_JBFTOJ010000148.1:0-10534 GCF_056397905.1 Stenotrophomonas sp. 05L414_2 | reverse complement strand
CTTCGTGGAGGTTCGAGTCCTCTCCTGGGCACCATGACTCAGACAATGATCAAACCCGCGCAAGCGGGTTTTTTCATGTCCGGTATTCGAAACGCGATCGCCTGCGCGGCAGTCCATCCACGCATGGCGTGGATCTACTGGAATTCGCATGCCTGCGTGGATGCACTGCAAACAAAAACCCCGCCTTCCGGCGGGGTTTTGTTTTTCAGCAACAGCGATCGATCAGTGCCCGCCACCGGCGGCGGCACCCGCGCCCGCACCGAAGGGCGGCTTGGCCAGCCACAGGAACGAGATGATCGCCAGGAAGATCCAGCCCAGCAGGAAGAAGATGTCGTTGAAGCCCATCTGCGATGCCTGGTGGTTGATCATGTTGTTCAGCACCGCCGCGCCATGTTGCAGGTCGCCCTGCCCCATCGCCGCCACCTGGTCCTGCATGCCCGGCTGATAGGCCGAAATGTGCTCGGTCAGGTCCGCGTGATGCACCTGCGTGCGACGCGCCCACAGCCAGGTGGTCAGCGACGCCGCGAAACTGCCGCCCAGCGTACGCAGGAACGTGGCCAGGCCCGAACCGGCCGCGATCTCACGACCATCCAGGTCCGACAGCAGGATCTGCAGCACCGGCATGAAGAACAGCGCCACGCCGATGCCCATGATCAGCTGCACGCCGGCCACATGGTGGAAGTCCACCTGCAGGTTGAAACCCGAACGCAGGAAGCTGGTCATCGACAGCACCACGAACGCGATGGTGGCCAGCATGCGCATGTCGAAACGCGATGCGTACTTGCCCACGAACGGGGTCATGATCACCGGCAGTACACCGATCGGGGCTGTTGCCAGACCGGCCCAGATCGCGGTGTAGCCCATGTCGCGCTGCAGCCACTGCGGAATCAGCAGGGCCACGCTGAAGAACGCCGCGTAGGCCACCACCATCGCCAGCGTACCGGCACGGAAGTTGCGGTGCCGGAACAGCTTCAGGTCGACGATCGGGTCCTTGTCGGTCAGCTCCCAGATCAGGAACACGGTCAGCGCCACCACGGCAACGCAGGCCAGTACCACGATCTTCATCGACGAGAACCAGTCTTCGTCGTTGCCCAGGTCGAGTACCAGCTGCAATGCGCCCACGCCGATCACCAGGGTGACCAGGCCGACGTAGTCCATCTTCGGCTTCTCGACGTGCTCCGGGCGCCCCTTCAACTGGTTGCCCACCACCAGCGCAGCGAAGATGCCCAGCGGCACGTTGATCAGGAAGATCCATTCCCAGCTGTAGTTGTCGGTGATCCAACCACCGAGGATCGGCCCGCAGATCGGCGCCACCACGGTGATCATCGCCAGCAGCGCCAGCGCCTGCCCGCGTTTCTCCCGTGGATAGATCGAGACCAGCAGCGACTGGGTGATCGGGTACATCGGGCCGGCGACGAAGCCCTGCAGCGCACGCGACAGCACCAGCATGCCCATGCTCTGGGCCAGGCCGCACAGCAGCGAGGTGATCAYGAAGGCCAGCGTGGCCCACACGAACAGCTTGCGCTCGCCGAAGCGACGGCTGAGCCAGCCGGTCAGCGGCAGCGCGATCGCGGTGCTGACCRCGAACGAGGTGATGACCCACGTCGCCTGCTGCGAACTGGCGCCAAGATTACCGGCGATGGTCGGCAGCGAGACGTTGGCGATGGTGGTGTCGAGCACCTGCATGAACGAGGCCATCGCCAGGCCCACGGTGCACAGGGCCACACTGGGTGGCAGGAATCCAGCGGCCGCACCCGGCGCCGCCGGTGCGCCCGGAGAGCCGGGCGCAGCTGGAGCTTGTGCGGACATGGCCGACCTCAGCTCGCCTTGGACTGCTGCGGCAGGTTGCSCTGGATGATSGYGTGGATCRCMTCATCGGCRYYGTGCAGCTGCTTGGCGTASACGTCGGTGTCGAACACCKKGCCCTTGGCGGCTGCGCTCGGCAGCACTTCGCCCTTCTGGTCGCGCAGGCTCACCTCGGCCTTCATCGACAGGCCGATGCGCAGCGGGTGTTCGGCCAGCTGCTTGGCATCGATGGCGATGCGCACCGGCACGCGCTGCACGATCTTGATCCAGTTGCCGCTGGCGTTCTGCGCCGGCAGCAGCGAGAACGCCGAGCCGGTGCCCAGGCCCAGGCTGTCGATGCGGCCCTTGTACTTGACGTCGCCGGCATACAGGTCCGACTTCAGCTCCACTTCCTGGCCCAGGCGCATGTGCCGCAGCTGGGTTTCCTTGAAGTTGGCTTCGACCCACATCTGCTCGGTCGGCACCACCGCCATCAGCGCATTGCCCGGCTGCACGCGCTGGCCAACCTGCACCGAACGACGGGCGACATAGCCGGTGACCGGCGCGACGATGCCCGAACGTGCATTGTTGAGGAAGGCCTGGCGCAGCTGCGCGGCGGCAGCCTGCACATCCGGCTGGGTGGCGATCACGGTGTCATCAACCAGTGCGCGGTTGCGCTCGACGGTCTCGCGCGAACCGGCCACGGCCGCTTCGGCAGCTGCCAGCTCATCGCGGGCGTGGGCCAGTTCTTCGTTGGAGATGGCGCCGGTGGCGGCCAGGCCCTTGCGGCGTGCGAAGTCGTCGCGCACGCGCTTCAGGGTCACCTGGCGTGCGTTCAAGTCCGCCTGCGCACCTTCGACGCTGCGGTACAGGCCGCGGGTCTGGCGCACGGTCTTGGCCAGGTTGGCTTCGGCCTGCTGCAGGGCCACCGAGGTATCGGCCGGGTCCAGCTGCACCAGCAGCTGGCCGCGCTCCACGCGCATGCCGTCATCGGCGTTGATGGCSACCACGGTACCGGCCACCAGCGGGGTGATCTGCACCTGGTTGCCCTGCACGTAGGCGTCGTCGGTCTCTTCGAACCAACGGCCGAACATGAAGTACCACAGCGCCAGTGCCGCCAGCAGCAGCACGACGATCACGAACAGGCCGCGCAACAGCTTGCCGCGGCGGTTGGGGGCGGCGGGGGCCGCAGTGTCTTGGGTCTGGCTCATGGCAGGCGTCTTCAGGAATGCGAGGAATCGGAATGGGAAGCAAGCGGTGCGGCATCAGCGTCACTGGGCTGGAAACCACCGCCGAGCGCCTTGCTCAGGCGCACCGAGGTCTGCAGCTGCTGCGACTGCAGGCCGGCCAGCTGCTGCTGCGACTGCAGCAGGGTGGACTGCGCGGTCAACACGTCCAGGTAGCTGCCGATGCCAGCGCGATAGCGCTGCTGGGCCAGGTCGAATGCAGCGCGTGCGGTATCCACCGCCTGCTGCTGCGACTGCGCCTGCTGCGCCAGTGAGCGCACCGCGTTGACCTGGTCGGCCACGTCGCGCAGTGCATCGAGCACCGCCTGGTTGTAGTTCGCCACGGCCAGGTCGTACTGCGCATCGGTGTTGGCCAGGTTGGCCCGCAGCTTGCCGCCTTCGAAGATCGGCAGGCTCAGCGCCGGGCCGATGTAGGCGAAGCTGGAACTGCTCTGCAGCAGGTCGCCGACATTCGGTGCGACCACGCCGGCCAGCGCGGTCAGGTTGAGGCTCGGGTAGAACCGGGTCTTGGCGACCTTGATCTGCTTGTCGGCCGCTTCCACCCGCCAGCGCGCGGCGACGATGTCGGGGCGACGGCCGAGCAGTTCACTGGGCACCACGCCCGGCAACTGCAGGGCCAGCGGGTTCATCGCCCGCGGGCGTTCGATCGACAGGCCGCGGTCCGGGCCCTTGCCGACCAGCGCGGCCAGCGCCGTGCGCCCGGCATCGATGCGCTGCTGCGCCGCCAGCAACTGCTGCTGTGCGGCCGGCACGCGGGCTTCGGCCTGGCGCACCTGCAGGTCGCTGTCGATGCCGGCACTACGACGCTRCCGGGTCAGCTGCAGCGACTTCTGCGAGCGCGCCAGTTCTTCTTCGGCCACGTCGTTGAGCTGCCAGGCGTAGGCCAGGTCGGTATAGGCCTGGGCGATGCCGGTGGACAGGTTCAGGCGCGCGGCCTGGGCCTCGACGGTGGCGGCGTGGGCGCCATCCACGGCAGCCTCCCAGGCGGCGCGCTTGCCGCCCCAGAGGTCGATGCCGTAGCTGAAGTCGAACGCGATCTGGCTGCTGCCGGCGTAGTGGCCGCCGATTTCATCGCCAGCCATCGATTCGGGCAGGCGCASGCCGGTGTAGCCRCCGGACACGGAGAGGCTGGGCAGGCGATCGGCGCGCGCGGTGCCGACCTGCGACTGTGCCTGGCGCAGGCGCGCGTCGGCGGCGTCCAGGCTCGGATGGCCGGCCAGGCCTTCGGCGATCAGCGCATCCAGTTGCGCATCGCCCAGTGCCTTCCACCAGTCCTGGGCAGGAAAACCGGCTGCGCTCAGGTCGCTGTCGGCCAGGGTACGTTCGCTGTGCAGGCTGTCCACGTCGAGCACGTGGCCCTGCGGGTCAAGGCCACGGCTGCTTGCGCAGGCGGCCAAGGCCAGGGCCAGCGCTGAAACCAGCAGCGCGCGCCCGGAGCGGCGGAGAGTGGGATGCGGGATCGGGTTCATGGGGTTGTCAGGGAATCGCGGATTCGGGTCAGGAGGGACAGCAGCTGCGTGCGTTCGTCGGCGGACAGATCGCGCAGGGCGTAATCCATCACCGCGTCGCCGCGCAGCTTCAACCGCGCCCACAGCGCGCGGCCTTCATCGGTCAATACGATCTGCAGTGCACGCCGGTCCTGCGCATGCGGCTCGCGGCGCACGCAACCGAGCGCTTCCAGCTTGTCCAGCAGGCGGGTGACCGCGCTGGGCACCTGGTCGATGGCCTGGGCCAGCTCGTTGGCCGTGCACGGCGCCATGTTCGAGAGCACCTTCAGCCCGATGTAGTGGGTGAAGCCGATGCCGAGGTCTTCTTCGGCCATGGACGCGTCGAGCTGACGGACCAGGCCGTCGCGCACCTGGCGCAGCAGCAGGCCGAAGCTGGGGGGAGTGGTTGCAGGACAGATCATGGGGGAGCATTCTCTTCCAAAAAAAATATTTCTCAATGGAAATATTCGATCTGGCATCAAATGCTGTGTTGCAGCAGTGGGCTGGATCAGGTGAAGGCGCCACCTTAATGGCGCCCCCAACTGGCCCGGTAGTACAATCCAGCCAATGAATGTCACATTCAAGCCACCCCCGGCCCACGTGAAGGCGGGCGAACCCGGCCCTGCCACCCTGCTGCGCGAAGAAGCACYGGATTGGTTCGAGCGCAATGACGGCCCGCCGGTCATCGCCTTCCGCTTCGACAGCCCGCAGGGGCTGGCCCGCGAAGTGGACTGGCATCACCACGTCCGCGCGCAGCTGATCTGCGTCGAACGCGGCCTGCTGACCACCCGCACCTCGCATGGCACCTGGTCGCTGGCGCCAGGCTCGGCGGGCTGGATGCCGCCGGCCGAGCCGCATACGGTCCACATCGATGGCCCCCTGCGCGGCTGGGGCATGGTGCTGGCCGCACCGCTGTGCGCCGAACTGCCCGCCGACCCATGCGTGCTGGGCATCTCGCGGTTGGCGCAGGCAGTGGCCGAACGCATCTGTGACTGGCCGCAGGACTACGAAAGCACCAGCGAACGGCAGCACATCATCAACGTTCTGCTGGACGAGATACGCGCCGCGCCGCGCCAGCGCATGCACCTGCCGATGCCGCGCGACCGGCGCCTGCTGAAGATCGCCTCGCAGCTGCTGGCCGACCCGGCCGACGAGCGCGGCCTGGCGCAGTGGGCGCATTGGGCCGGCCTGTCGCCGCGCAGCCTGACCCGCCATTTCCGCGACGAGACCACCCTGAGCTTTGCGCAATGGCGCCAGCAGGCGCGGCTGGCCGAGGCGCTGCGGCAGCTCAGCGAGGGCCGCAGCGTGGCTGACATCGCCCACGCACTGGGCTTCAGCAGCGCCAGCGCCTTCGTCACCGTGTTCCGGCGACACTTCGGGCTACCGCCCGGACGCTACCTGGCACGGGCCGGCCACGGCCTGGAACCGGGCCTTGACCCTGCACGCGGCTTGGCATCCCCCGCCGCATCCGGATAATCACTGGATTGAGAGCGGCGACCGCCGTCACCGCCTCCCGACATAGGTAACAACGCCGCATGACCGATCTTGCCCGCCCCGTGTTCCACGGTTTCGAACAACTGCCGCTGCGCGAGTACGCCGAACGCGCCTACCTSGACTACTCGATGTACGTGGTCCTGGATCGCGCCCTGCCGTTCATTGGCGACGGCCTGAAGCCTGTGCAGCGCCGCATCATCTATTCGATGAGCGAGCTGGGCCTGAATGCCGCGTCCAAGCCGAAG
The DNA here is from genome assembly GCF_056397905.1 of Stenotrophomonas sp. 05L414_2. NCBI lineage: Bacteria > Pseudomonadati > Pseudomonadota > Gammaproteobacteria > Lysobacterales > Lysobacteraceae > Stenotrophomonas > Stenotrophomonas sp. 05L414_2. The sequence goes on along the minus strand of NZ_JBFTOJ010000148.1, from coordinate 4,276 downwards.
AAGTCCGCACGCACCGTCGGTGACGTCATCGGTAAATACCACCCGCATGGCGACAGCGCGTGCTACGAAGCGCTGGTGCTGATGGCACAGCCGTTCTCGTACCGTTATCCGCTGATCGAAGGCCAGGGCAACTTCGGTTCCAGCGACGACCCGAAGTCGTTCGCGGCGATGCGTTACACCGAATCCAAGCTGACCCCGATCGCCGAAGTACTGCTGGGCGAACTGGGCCAGGGCACCACCGACTGGGCACCGAACTTCGACGGCACCCTGCAGGAACCGACCTGGATGCCGGCRCGCCTGCCGCAYCTGCTGCTSAAYGGCACCACCGGCATCGCCGTGGGCATGGCCACCGAYGTGCCGCCGCACAACCTCAACGAGATCGTCAGCGCGCTGCTGCACCTGCTGGACGATCCGGATGCCAGCGTGCGCGACCTGTGCGAGCACGTGAAGGGTCCGGATTATCCGTCCAACGCCGAGATCATCACCCCGGCCAACGATCTGCGGAACATGTACGAGACCGGCAACGGCAGCGTGCGTGCGCGTGCCACCTACATCAAGGAAGCGCACAACGTGGTGGTCACCGCGTTGCCGTTCCAGGTGTCGCCGTCGAAGGTGATCGAGCAGATCGCCGCGCAGATGCGCGCCAAGAAGCTGCCGTGGCTGGAAGACATCCGCGATGAGTCCGACCACGCCAACCCGGTGCGCGTGGTGCTGGTGCCGCGCTCGAACCGCGTCGACGCCGAGCAGTTGATGGGGCACCTGTTCGCCACCACCGACATGGAGCGCAGCTACCGCGTCAACCTCAACGTGATCGGGCTGGACGGCCGTCCGCAGGTGAAGAACCTGAAGACGCTGCTCAGCGAATGGCTGGCATTCCGCAGCAGCACCGTCACCCGCCGCCTGCAGCACCGCCTGCAGAAGGTCGAGCGTCGCCTGCACCTGTTGGAAGGCCTGCTGGTGGCGTTCCTCAACCTGGACGAGGTGATCCACATCATCCGTACCGAGGACGAACCGAAGGCGGCGCTGATCGCACGCTTCGGCCTGTCCGAAGACCAGGCCGAGTACATCCTGGAAACCAAGCTGAAGCAGCTGGCCCGCCTGGAAGAGATGAAGATCCGCGGCGAGCAGGACGAACTGGCCAAGGAGCGCGACAAGATCCTCAGCATCCTCGACAGCAAGGCCAAGCTGAAGAAGCTGATCCGCGACGAGCTGCAGGCCGATGCGAAGAAGTTCGGCGACGAGCGCCGCTCGCCGCTGGTGCAGCGCCAGGCCGCGCAGGCCATCGACGAGACCGAGCTGGTACCGAGCGAGCCGATGACGGTGGTGATGTCCGAGAAGGGCTGGATCCGCGCCGCCAAGGGCCACGACATCGATGCCTCGACCCTGTCCTACCGCGATGGCGATGCGCTGCAGGGTGCAGTGCGTGCGCGCAGCACCCAGCAGGTCGCGTTCCTGGACAGCGAAGGCCGCGCCTACTCCACGCCGGTGCATACCCTGCCCTCGGCACGCGGCAACGGTGAGCCGCTGACCGGCCGCTTCTCGCCAGCTGCGGGCACCAGCTTCGTGACCCTGGCCAGCGCCGAACCAGATACGCGCTTCGTGCTGGCCTCGACCCACGGCTATGGTTTCGTCACCCGCTTCGAGAACCTGATCGGTCGCAACAAGGCCGGCAAGGCGATGCTGAACCTGTCGGCGGGCTCATCGGTACTGACCCCATCGGTGGTGGCGAACGTCGCTACCGACCGCATCGTCGCGGTGACCAGTTCGGGCAACCTGCTGGCGATCGCCGCCAACGACCTGCCGGAACTGGACAAGGGCAAGGGCAACAAGATCATCGAGATCCCCAAGGCCAAGCTCGCCACCGAACGCGTGGTCGCCATCGTGGCAATCAGCCCCGGCCAGACCCTGCAGGTCCGCAGCGGCCAGCGCACCATGGGGCTGAAGTTCAACGAGCTCGACGCCTATCTGGGCGCCCGCGCCACCCGTGGCCATCTGCTGCCGCGTGGCTGGCAGAAGGTGGAAGGGTTGTCGGTCGAATGATGGTAGGTGTCAACCTTGATTGACACGCCTTGCCCGGCAACCGGGAACCCGCCGGGCATGGCCCGGCGCTACCGGGAACGGAGCATCAGACACAAAAAAGCCGGGGCATTCCCCGGCTTCTTTGTTTGTCGGCTGGCGGGCGGTGGAGCAGCTGGCGGGCGAAGGCTGGCTGGCGGTGCTCCGGTGCTGGCGGGCGACGTTGCTTTGCGCTCCTGGTAGAGCCGGGCATGACCCGGCGCTACGACAATCGGGGTCAGTGCGCCGGGGCGCCGCTGCCGTCGATCTTGCTCAGCTGGTACAGCTCCAGGCCGATGCGCTTGATCAGGCCCAGCTGCTGCTCCAGCCACCAGGCGTGGTCTTCCTCGGTGTCCTTCAACTGCGCCAGCAGCATGTCGCGGCTCACGTAGTCGCCCTTCTCCTCGCACAGCTTCATGCCGGCGGCGAGGTTGTTGCGCACCGCGTATTCGGTGTCCAGGTCCTTGCGCAGCATCTCCTCCACGGTCTTGCCGGGCTCGGTGGCATGCGGGCGCATGTCCGGGTCGCCGCCCAGGAACAGGATCCGGCGCAACAGCGCGTCGGCATGCTGGGTCTCTTCCTCCATCTCGTGGTTCAGGCGTTCGTACAGCGCGAACAGGCCCTGGTCCTCGTAGCGGCGGGAGTGGATGAAGTACTGGTCGCGGGCGGCGAGTTCGCCGCGCAGCAGTTCCTTCAGGCAGGCGATGACGTCCGGGTTGCCTTTCATGGGGGGAGCTCCTGTGAATCGATGGCGCCCATGGTGCCCCATCTGGAAATACGGTGATCTAATCGGAATCAGTCGCAGTTGCGCCTGCGGCTACAATCGGCCGACCTGCTCGGAAAGGACCTGTAATGCGTCGTACGTGGCGGTGGATTCTGGGTGTGCTGGTGGCAATCGTGCTGCTCGCGGTGCTGGTCCTGTGGTTGCTGCTGCGCGGCAGCCTGGCCGAACTGGACGGCGAGCGCCCGTTGCCCGGGCTGGCCACCAAGGTCACCGTGGAGCGCGATGCGCTGGGGGTGGTCACCATCACCGCCGGCAACAAGACTGATGCCCTGCGGGCGCTCGGCCGTGTTCACGCGCAGGAACGTTATTTCGAAATGGACCTGATGCGGCGCAGTGCCGCGGGTGAACTGTCCGCCCTGTTCGGAGCGAAGGCGATCGAAGCCGACAAGCGCATGCGCGTACACCGCCTGCGCGCGCGCACCGAGGCCCATCTGCAGGACGCACTGGGCAGCGACCCTGCGGCCGTGCGCGCCTATGTGGACGGGGTCAACCAGGGCCTGGGCAGCCTGGCGGTACGGCCATGGGCCTACCTGCTGCTGCGGCAGGCGCCCCAACCGTGGCAGGCCAGCGACAGCGTGCTGGCAGGCCTGGCCATGTACGCCGACCTGCAGGACCCCAGCAACCAGTCCGAACTCGCCCTGGAGCGCATCCGCGCGGTGGTGCCACCGGCACTGCATGCGCTGCTGGCGCACGACGGCAGCGAGTGGGATGCGCCGCTGGTCGGCGCTGCCCGTGGCAACGCCCCCCTGCCTGATGCCAGCCAGCTGGACCTGCGCACGCTGAAGGCCGCGACCGGCGCGGCTGCCGAGGATGCCGACGCGGTCGGCAGCAACAATTTCGCCGTGGCCGGCGCGCTGACCGCCGATGGCCGTGCGATCGTCGCCGACGACATGCACCTGGGCCTGCGCGCCCCCAGCCTGTGGTTCCGTGTGCGCCTGCGCTACCCCGATCCACAGGCTGCGGGTGGCCAGGTCGACGTCAGCGGATTCTCGCTGCCGGGCGTGCCGGCGGTGATCGTCGGCAGCAACGGCCACGTGGCCTGGGGCTTCACCAACAGCTACATCGACACTGCCGACTTCCGCACCGAGCCAGCGGACGCTGCAGTGACCGTGCACGAGGAACGGATCGTCGTGGCCGGCGGTGCCGACGTGCGTTTCCCGGTACGCGAAACCGCGTGGGGACCGATCCTGCACACCCACGCCGATGGCAGAGGCGACGCCCTGCGCTGGGTCGCGCAGTTGCCGGGCGCGGTGCGCATGGACTTCGCCGACATGGCACGGGCCGCCGATCTGGACCAGGCCCTGCAGATTGCCGACCATGCCGGCATTCCCGCGCAGAATCTGGTGATCGGCGACCGCAGCGGGCGTATCGCGTGGCGCCTGATCGGCGCGCGGCCTGACCGTGGCCCGGGCTGTACACGTGGCCCGGGCTGTACAC
>NZ_JBFTOJ010000147.1:0-10565 GCF_056397905.1 Stenotrophomonas sp. 05L414_2 | reverse complement strand
GTGTCGGATTGCGGGGTGTCCGCGGCATGGATGCCGCGGCCAAGCCCCCATGGATGGGTTTACGGCGTCCCCGCAATCCGACACCGCCCCGCCATCCCACGGAATGCATGCTGTTGCTGTTGCTGTCGCTGTTGCCGTTGCCGTTGCCTCTGCGGGTGCAGGGCGCAGCCCTGCTGAAGAACCCTAGATATCTGTGGGAGCCAGCCCGTACTGCTCGGCGAAGCGCTTGCTGAAACTCGCTGCGGAACGATACCCCGCGCGTGCTGCCACGGTCTTCAACGGCAGATCGGTGGTGTACAGCAGCTGCATGCCATGGGCCAGGCGCGCTTCGGTCAGCAGCTGGCGCAGGCTGGTGGCTTCGGCGGCCAACCGCCGCCGCAGGGTCGCACCGCTCAGCGCGAAGTGCGCCTCAACGTCGCGCGACTGCCAGTCGCGGGCCGGTTCGGCGGCGATGCGGTCGCGGATCTGCTCGCCCAGCGTCGGTGCGTGCGGCAACAGCAGGTTGCCGTGGCCCTGCCGGCACCACGCCAGCACCAGCGTGGCCAGCGCCAACCGCGCTTCGCTGTAGTCGGCGTCCTGCAACGACTGCCGCCAGCTGCGCAGTACCGTGGCGTGGTCGCCCAGCGCCTCCCGGGCCAGCGTCGCTCCGGCCGTTGGCAAGGCCTCGCTCCACAGCGTGCGCGCCGCCGCCAGGACTTCCGTGCACAGCGGCACGATCGCGCTGAGGTAGCGTCCGGTCTGCGGGTCCGGTGTGTTGACCACGTCGATGCGGCAGCGCTGGGTGATCAGCAGGATGTCGCCCGGGACGAAGGTCAGCGACTGGTGGGCGGTACGTACCTGCTTGCGGCCTTCCAGCAGGATGGCGAACTGTGGCTGGGGAATCTCCACCGAGCTGGCACCGTGCTCGCGGCGGGCGGTGATGCAGGCATAGCCTTCAGCGCGTTGGCAGCCGGCCAGGCTGGCCATCTCCGCCAGTAGTGCCATGGCGGTGGGGGGCATGCCGGTCATATGACGTGTGCGCCCAGCAGGCGACCGACCGCGGCCGCGGCGGCCATCGCCAGTGCACCCCAGAACATCACGCGCAGGGCACCGCGCGTGGGTGATGCGCCACCGGCGCGTGCCGCCATCGCGCCGGTCAGGCACAGGCCGGCCAGCGTGCTGACCGTGGTGGCCGTGGCGACGTTCTGTACCGGCGTTAGCAGTGCGGTCAGCACCGGCAGCGCGGCGCCACAGGTGAAGGCGGCGGCCGACGCCAATGCGGCCTGCAACGGCCGCGCGCGCAGTTCCTCGGTGATGCCCAGTTCGTCGCGCGCGTGGGCACCCAGCGCGTCGTGGGCGGTCAGCTGTTCGGCAACCTGGCGCGCCAACGCCGGCTCCAGCCCGCGATGGCGGTAGATCGCGGTCAGTTCGTCCAGTTCGCTGTGCGGGTCTTCGTGCAGCTCGCGCTTCTCCATCGCCAGATCGGCATTTTCGGTATCGGCCTGGGTCTGCACCGACACATACTCGCCGGCGGCCATCGACATCGCGCCGGCCACGGTGCCGGCCACGCCGGTGGCCAGGATCGTGCTGGCCGAGGCGCCGCTGGCGGCCACGCCGACCACCAGGCCGGCGACCGAGACAATGCCATCGTTGGCGCCCAGTACGGCGGCCCGCAGCCAGCCGACGCGATCGGCACGGTGCAGCTCGGGATGTCGTGAATGGCGGCTCATGGCCCTGAGTGTACGAGGGTCAAGAGGGTGTCGGTAGGATGCTGAAACCCGTCACCGTCGCATGACGTAACGAGCCGCCACGCTATAGTGCGCCCTTGCGATGCAAGGCTCCCAGCCCCACATCCCCTGCCACCGTCCAGCGAGCCACCCCCTTGTCGAGCCCCAGCCACGTCGCCGATACGCCCATTACCGACCGCTCGCAACTGGTGGCGGAGATCGCCTCCGGCGAGAAGCCCCGTTCGCAGTGGCGCATCGGTACCGAGCACGAGAAGTTCGGGTTCCGCCTGGATGACCTGCGTCCGCCGACCTTCGATGGCGAGCGCGGCATCGAGGCCCTGCTCAACGGCCTGGTCCGCTTCGGCTGGACGCCGGTGCAGGAGAACGGCAACACCATCGCCCTGCTGCGTGATGGCGCCTCGGTGACCCTGGAGCCGGCGGGCCAGCTGGAGCTGTCCGGTGCGGCGCTGGAAACCATTCACCAGACCTGCGTGGAAACCGGCACCCACCTCAATGAAGTGGCGCAGGTGGCCGGCGAACTGCAGCTGGGTTTCCTCGGCATGGGCTTCCAGCCGAAGTGGACGCGCGATGAAATGCCGTGGATGCCCAAGGGCCGCTACAAGATCATGCGCTCGTACATGCCCAAGGTCGGTTCGCTCGGCCTGGACATGATGACCCGCACCTGCACCGTGCAGGTGAACCTGGATTACGCCAGCGAAGCGGACATGGTGAAGAAGTTCCGTGTGTCGTTGGCGCTGCAGCCGATCGCCACCGCACTGTTCGCCGACTCGCCGTTCACCGAAGGCAAGCCGAACGGCTACCTCAGCTACCGCTCGCACATCTGGACCGATACCGATGCCGACCGTACCGGCATGCTCGACTTCGTGTTCGAGGATGGCTTCGGTTACGAGCGCTATGTCGACTACCTGCTCGATGTGCCGATGTATTTCTCCTACCGCGATGGCATCTACCACGATGCAAGCGGGCAGAGCTTCCGCGACTTCATGCAGGGCAAGCTGCCCGTGCTGCCGGGTCAGCTGCCGACCCTGCGCGACTGGTCGGACCACACCACGACCGCGTTCCCGGAAGTGCGGTTGAAGAAGTACCTGGAAATGCGCGGTGCCGATGGTGGCCCGTGGAGCCGCCTGTGTGCGCTGCCGGCCTTCTGGGTGGGCCTGCTGTACGACGACACGGCGCTGGATGCGGCGTGGGATCTGGTGCGTGACTTCAGCCTGGCCGAGCGCCATGCGCTGCGTGATGGCGTGCCCAAGCACGCGATGGGCCTGCCGTTCCGCGGTGGCACCGTGCGCGACCTCGCCCGCGAGGCGGTGAAGATTTCGGTGGACGGGCTCAAGCGCCGTGCGGCGCGCAATGCCGATGGCCAGGATGAAAGCAAGTTCCTGGACGTGCTGCAGGAAATCGTCGAGTCCGGCCTGACCCCCGCCGAGCGCAAGCTGGCGCTGTTCCATGGCCGCTGGCACGGCGACGTCGACCCGGTGTTCCGCGAGTTCGCGTACTGAAAATGCGCCCGGCGCTACCCGCCACGAATCCGGTAGCGCCGGGCCATGCCCGGCGGGTGGCGTACGCAAAAAAAACCCCGGCAATGCCGGGGTTTCTTCATTCCATCAGCGCAGCGATCAGGCCTTGATGGTGGCCATGTCGATCACGAAGCGGTAGCGCACATCGTTCTTGGCCATGCGCTCCCAGGCTTCGTTGACGTTCTTGATGTCGATCATCTCCACGTCGCTGACGATGCCGTGCTCGGCGCAGAAGTCCATCATCTCCTGGGTTTCGGCCATGCCGCCGATCGCCGAGCCGGTCAGGTTCCTGCGACCGAAGATCACGCTGCCACCGGTCAACGGCGGGTCCAGTTCGGTCAGCACACCGACCAGGCACATGGTCGCTTCGCGCTTGAGCAGGCCCATGTACGGGTTGGTGTCRTGGCTSACCGGGATGGTGTTGAGCAGGAARTCGAAGCTGCCGGCATGCGCCTTCATCTGSTCGGCATCGCGCGAAACCAGCACTTCGTCAGCGCCCAGGCGCTTGGCRTCGGCACCCTTTTCCGGGGTGGTGGTGATCATCACCACGTGTGCGCCGAGCGCCTTGGCGAACTTCACGCCCATGTGGCCGAGGCCACCCAGACCGATCACGCCGACCTTCTGGCCCGGGCCGACCTTCCAGTGGCGCAGCGGCGACCAGGTGGTGATGCCGGCGCACAGCAGCGGCGCGGCTGCCTTCAGGTCCAGCGTTTCGGAGACCTTGACCACGAAGCGCTGCTCGACCACCACGTGGTCGGAATAGCCGCCGTAGGTCGGTGCGCCGCTTTCACGCTCGCGGCCGTTGTAGGTCCAGGTCGCACCTTCGGCGCAGTACTGCTCCAGGTCGTGCTGGCAGGCATCGCAATGGCGGCAGGAGTCGACCATGCAGCCGACACCGGCGTGGTCGCCGACCTTGAAGCGGGTGACCTCGCTGCCGACTTCGGTGACCCGGCCGATGATCTCGTGGCCCGGCACCATCGGGTAGATCGAGCCACCCCAGTCGTCGCGTGCCTGGTGCAGGTCGGAATGGCAGATGCCGCTGTACAGGATCTCGATGCGCACATCGTTCGGGCCAACCGCGCGGCGCTCGAATTCGAAGGGCACCAGCGGGTCGGTATGGGTGTGGGCGGCGTAACCACGGGCGAGGGACATGGGGAATCCTTGGCAGGGTTTGTCGAAAGGCGTTTTACAATACGCTCCGTACCTCGGGGTAAGAAGCGGATATATCGGCATGATTCATCAAGGCAGACTGCACAATCATGGCCACTGACAACCTGACCCACCTGGCCGCCTTCGCTGCGGTCGCCCGCCACCGCAGTTTCCGCCGCGCCGGTGCCGAACTGGCCCTGTCGACCTCGGCGGTGAGCTATGCGATCCGCGCGCTGGAGGAACGGCTGGGGGTGGGCCTGTTCCACCGTACCACCCGCAGCGTGGCCCTGACCGAGGCCGGGCAGCGCCTGCTGGAGCGCCTGCAGCCGGCGCTGGGGCAGGTGCATGACGCGCTGGAGGAAATGAACCACTTCCGCGCGGTGCCGGCCGGCCTGCTGCGGATCAATGCGACGCGGGCGGCGGTGGCGACCCAGTTGGGGCCGCGGCTGGCGCGGTTCCTGCACGCGCATCCGGACGTACGGGTGGAGCTGACCGAGAACGATGGTCTGGTCGATATCGTTGCCGAGGGCTACGACGCTGGCGTGCGCCTGCACGAGTTCGTGCCCGAGGACATGGTGGCGGTGCCGATGGGGCCGCCGCTGCGCGGCTTGATTGTTGGTTCACCCGAGTACCTGCGGCGCCGGCCGGCCCCGCAGCATCCGCGCGACCTGGCCGCGCACGAGTGCGTACGTTTCCGTTTCGCCAGCGGCCATCTGTACAAGTGGCAGTTCGAACGCGATGGCCAGACCCTGGAGATCGACGTACCGGGTCGACTGACGCTGTGCGAGCAGGGCACCGTGGTTGGCGCGGTGCTCGATGGCATCGGCCTGGCCTATGTGCTGGAAGACACCGCGCGGCCGTATCTGGACGACGGCCGACTGGTGGCGGTGCTGGAAGATTGGAGCGAACCGTTCGCCGGGTTTGCGCTGTATTACCCGAAGCAGCGGCAGATGCCCGGTGCGCTGCGTGCGTTCGTGGACATGCTGCGCGAGTGAATCGCGATCACCCGCGTCAGTAGATCCACGCCATGCGTGGATTGGCGCCCGCTACGCAGTGACCAATTCATTCGACCAGCGCGTCATACCCTGCATCGCTGAACTGGATCAGGCAGAAGCCATGGCCGAACGGATCGGACAGCACGGCGATCTTTCCCCAGCGGCGTTCGCGGATGGGATGTTCGAGCACGGCTCCGGCCGCAACCGCGCGGGCAAGCGCCGCGTCGATGTCAGCGACCACCCAGTCCAGATGCACGGGCGTCCAGTGGCGCTCGTAATCGCGCACATCGCCGTCATCGGTCGCTGCGCTGCCGGCGTCGTTCTGCARCAGGTACAGCGGCGTGGGGCCACCGAGCAGTTCCAGCGCGCCGGGGCCGAGGCGGCGGCCGCTGCGCAGGCCAAAGGCCTGGGTGTAGAAGGCTTCGGCGGCGGTGATGTCAGGGACGTCGAGGTTGACGATGAAGGAGGCGGCGGAGGCGTTCATGGGGCAGGACCGAGGTCGGGCCGGGCCACGATGCGCTCATGGCCCGGCAGGATCAAGGCGCGGCACACCGGCGGTGGCCGGTGCAGCGCATCCACGCGTGGCGTGGATCTACGGGGCCGGCGGGTAGTCGAGGTAGCCCTCGCTGCCGCCGCCGTAATAAGTGCTGCGGTCGGGGATGGCCAGCGGGACATCGCGCTGCAGGCGCTCGACCAGATCCGGGTTGGCGATGAATGGTTGGCCGAAGGCGGCCAGATCGATGATGCCTTCCTCGACCAGCCGCAGGGCGCGTTCGCGGGTCATGCCGCCGGCCAGGATCACCGTGCCGCCATAGGCCTGCTTGAAGGCCTTGAGGAAGGCCTCGCCGATCACCGGTGCGCCGTGCAGGTAGTTGTCGTTCAGATGCACATAGGCCAGCCCGCGCTTGCCCAGTTCCTCGGCCAGGTACAGATAGCTGGCTTCGTTCTCCGCATAGGCGGGCATGTCGAAGACCTGGCTGTTCGGCGCAAGGCGCACGCCGATGCGGTGCGCGCCGATGCGCGCGGCCATCGCATCCACGGTGTCCAGGATCAGCCGCGCGCGGTTGCGCAGCGAACCGCCGTACACGTCCTGCCGGTCATTGGTGACCGGGTTGAGGAACTGCTCGAACAGATAGCCGTTTGCCGCATGCAGTTCGATGCCATCGAAGCCGGCGGCGATCGCGTTGTCGGCACCCTGCACGAAGTCGGCGACGATGCCCGGTACTTCTTCCGTGCTGAGTGCACGCGGCGGTGTCGGATCGGCATGGCCACGGCTGCCGTCGTCCAGGTACACGAACGAGGTGTTCTTCGGATCGCTCGCCACCGGCCGCGTGCCGGCGCTTACCGGCTGGCCGCCGTCGGGCTGCAGCGAGGCGTGTGACATGCGGCCGACGTGCCACAGCTGCGCGAAGATCGCACCCTGCGCAGCGTGTACAGCGTCGGTGACAAGCGTCCAACCGGCCACCTGCTCGGCCGACCAGATGCCCGGCACGTCGATGTAACCCTGGCCCTGCGCCGACACCGGCGTGCCTTCGCTGATGATCAGGCCGGCGCTGGCGCGCTGCCGGTAATACTGGGCGGTCAGTGCATTGGCGACGGCGCCGGGGTTGCGGGCGCGGGTCATCGGCGCCATCGCGATGCGGTTGTGCAGGGGTAGTCCAGCGAGGTCGAAGGGGCGGAACAGGGCGGCGGTCATGTCAGTCATCTCGGAGCGGGGGAGGGCGCCAACGGCGCGACAGCACCATGATGGAGGTGACATGCGGGCACATAAAGGCGGTAGATTTCCCGTCAGGCGGGACAATCTGTCCCCAATGAGCGAGCCTGCCGATGCTTCCCGTCGAATCCCTGAATGGCCTGGCGACCTTCGTCACCACGGCGCGCTCGGCCACCTTCACCGAGGCCGCCGACGCGCTGGGCATCTCCCGCTCGGCGGTCGGCAAGGCCATCGCCCGGCTGGAGGCGCGGCTGGGCGTGCGCCTGTTCCATCGCACCACCCGGCGCATCGCGCTGACCACCGACGGCGAGGCGTACTACGCCTCCTGCGCCGCGGCCCTGGATGAAATCGCGGCGGCCGAAGCCTGCCTGGGCTCGGCTGCGCATCTGCCGAGCGGCCGCCTGCGCATCGACATGCCGTCCTCGTTCGGGCGGCTGGTGGTGCTGCCGGTACTGCTGCGCATGTGCAATGAACACCCGGACCTGCAGTTGACGATGACCTTCACCGATCACTTCGTTGATCCGGTGGAAGAGGGCATCGACCTGCTGATCCGCTTTGGCGGTCTGCATCACGCCGAGCACCTGGTCGCGCGCAAGCTGGCCAGCCAGCGCCTGGTGACCTGCGCGTCGCCGGCCTACCTGCAGGCCTATGGTGTGCCGCAGACGCTGGACGAACTGCGCGACCATCGCAGCGTGGTCGGCTTCCGTCATGGCCAGTCGGTGGCGTGGCGGATCGGCAGCGAGGGCACCAACGGCAGCTTCATCCCCAGTGCCACCCATCAGCTCAATGATGGCGATGCGGTGATCGAGGGGGCCATCGCCGGGTTGGGGATCTGCCAGATGCCGATGTCACTGGTGCGCCATCACCTGGAATCCGGTGCGTTGCAGTCGGTACTGGACCACTGCACGCAGCACCATGTGGACATCCATGCGCTGTGGCCACAGACGCGGCATCTGCGACCGAAGGTGCGTTACGTGGTGGAAGAGCTGACCCGGCTGGCCGCAGAGGGGGCCTTTGATTGAGGTCCGGATCGGCTCCTGTATACTATCCCCCAGTATAGTTCCGAGGCCGGCCAGCGATGCCGCACTCTCCCGAAGAGAAAAAGAAGGTTCTGGCCCGCGTGCGCCGCATCCGCGGCCAGTGCGATGCGCTGGACCGCGCGCTGGAAGCCGGCGCCGACTGCGGGCCGGTGCTGCAGCAGATCGCCGCCATCCGTGGCGCGGTCAACGGCCTGATGTCCGAAGTGATGGAAGCGCACCTGCGCGAGGAGTTCGGCCAGCCCGCCGCCTCCGATGAACAACGCGCCGAACGCGTGCGCGACATGAGCGCGTTGATCCGCTCGTACCTGAAGTGAACGACGGCGCGACACAGCGCCGCGCATCCTGTTTTCCGCAAGCCCTTTCTGGAGAGTGCCATCATGAAATCCCGTGCCGCCGTCGCCTTTGGTCCCGGCCAGCCGCTGCAGATCGTCGAGATCGACGTCGCCCCGCCGAAGGCGGGCGAAGTGCTGGTCAAGATCACCCACACCGGTGTCTGCCACACCGATGCGTTCACCCTGTCCGGCGATGATCCGGAAGGCCTGTTCCCGGTGGTGCTGGGCCATGAAGGCGCCGGCATCGTGGTGGAGGTGGGCGAGGGCGTGACCAGCGTCAAGCCGGGTGACCACGTCATTCCGCTGTACACCGCCGAATGTGGTGAATGCCTGTTCTGCAAGAGCGGCAAGACCAACCTGTGCGTGTCGGTGCGTGCCACCCAGGGCAAGGGCGTGATGCCCGATGGCACCAGCCGCTTCAGCTACAACGGCGAGCCGATCTACCACTACATGGGCTGCTCGACCTTCAGCGAATACACCGTCGTTGCCGAGGTGTCGCTGGCGAAGATCAACCCGGAAGCGAACCCGGAGCATGTCTGCCTGCTCGGCTGCGGCGTGACCACCGGCATCGGCGCGGTGCACAACACCGCCAAGGTGCAGGAAGGCGACAGCGTGGCCGTGTTCGGCCTGGGCGGCATCGGCCTTGCGGTCATCCAGGGTGCGCGCCAGGCCAAGGCCGGGCGCATCATCGCGGTGGACACCAACCCGTCCAAGTTCGAGCTGGCCCGCGAATTCGGCGCCACCGACTGCATCAACCCGAAGGACTTCGACAAGCCGATCCAGCAGGTGATCGTGGAGATGACCACCTGGGGCGTGGACCACAGCTTCGAGTGCATCGGCAACGTCAACGTGATGCGTGCGGCGCTGGAATGCGCGCACCGTGGCTGGGGCCAGAGCGTGGTGATCGGCGTGGCCGGTGCCGGTCAGGAAATCTCCACCCGCCCGTTCCAGCTGGTCACCGGCCGCAAGTGGATGGGCACCGCGTTTGGTGGCGTGAAGGGCCGCAGCCAGCTGCCGGGCATGGTCGAAGACGCGATGAAGGGCGATATCGAGCTGGCCCCGTTCGTCACCCACACCATGGACCTGGACAAGATCAACGAAGCCTTCGACCTGATGCATGAAGGCAAGTCGATCCGTTCGGTCGTCCACTACTGAGCCGCGCCGGGCGGCAGGCGCCTGCCTGCCGTCCCTCGGGAGGAAACCTCATGGAACGTATCGAACACCGCGCCTGTGCCGGCGGTTGGCAGGATGTCTACCGCCATCATTCGACCACGCTGGGCTGCGACATGCAGTTCGCCGTGTACCTGCCGCCGCAGGCGGAAACCCGGAAGCTGCCGGTGCTGTACTGGCTGAGCGGGCTGACCTGCACCGAGCAGAACTTCATCACCAAGGCCGGCGCGCAACGCTATGCGGCCGAGCACGGCGTGATCATCGTCGCCCCGGACACCAGCCCACGCGGCGATGACGTGGCCGATGCCGAGGGCTATGACCTGGGCAAGGGCGCGGGTTTCTATCTCAACGCCACACAGCAGCCGTGGGCCAAGCACTACCGCATGCACGACTACGTCGCTCACGAGCTGCCGGCGTTGATCGAGGCGGGTTTCCCGGCCACCGACGCACGAGGCATCAGTGGCCATTCGATGGGCGGCCATGGCGCGCTGGTGATCGCGCTGCGCAACTCCGGCCGCTACCGCAGCGTGTCGGCGTTCTCGCCGATCGTGGCACCCAGCCACGTGCCGTGGGGGYAGAAGGCATTCGCCGCCTACCTTGGTGACAACCCGGCCGACTGGGCGCAGTGGGATGCCTGCGAACTTGTGGCCCACGCCGGCGAGCGCTTGCCGCTGCTGGTTGACCAGGGCGAGGGGGATGAGTTCCTGCACAGCCAGCTGCAGCCGCAGCGCCTGCAGCAGGCCTGCGATGCTGCCGGTCATCCGCTGAGCCTGCGCCTGCAGCCCGGCTACGACCACAGCTATTACTTCATCGCCAGCTTCATCGGCGAGCACATCGCGCACCACGCCCGCGCGCTGCACGCCTGACGTTTTGCTGGTAGTGCCGGCCGCTGGCCGGCAACCTGCAGACCCGTGATTCCCT
>NZ_JBFTOJ010000146.1:0-18573 GCF_056397905.1 Stenotrophomonas sp. 05L414_2 | reverse complement strand
GAGCATGTGTTGGACGCGCGATCTGCATGGATTTCAGCTTGCCGGAATGGAGGAGCCGTGAGCATCGACTATTCCGACAGCTCCGCGAAACCGTCGATCGTGTCGTGCCAATCCCCCCCAAGATCCCTGTACACGCCGTTTCATCTTTCTCGAATCACGCCTAGGGGGCAACCATGATCGACGTACTCAACAGCGACGTATCTTCCCCGATTCAGAAGCTACATGAGCTGCAGGTCATCATCGGGATCACCGAGCGCTGCGGCAGTGAATTTTCCCGGCAATTTTTCCGCCGGCACAAAAAAGGCACTTGGGCCGCCGCCTAAGTGCCTGTTTTTTATGGTGGGCCCACCAGGATTCGAACCTGGAACCAAGGGATTATGAGTCCCCTGCTCTAACCGTTGAGCTATAGGCCCTGCGCAGCGTCACAGTGTAGTGGAGCACGGCCGGAGTCGGCTACTCAGTCGGCAGCAGCAAGCGCCTCGCCAACACGCTGCAACCGTCGCTCCGCCATCCCCGCCAACCGCTCCATCTCCAGCAGATGCGCCTGGAACAGCGCCACCGCCTTCATCGCGCCCTCCAGCCCCCTCCGGTTGCCACCGGCAAACCCCGCAACCATCTGTTCTCCCGATTGCGTCAGCAGCGCCAGCGTGGCCCGTCGGGCGAAGCCCAGCCGATCCTCCAGTTCGTCCTGCATGACGTCCTCCCACGTCATCAACGGCGGGAAATCCAGGGCAGCAACAACAGGTACATCATGTTCAACAGCCTTCATGGCCAAGCTCCAATGCTCAACAGGGGTGATGCCGCAGATACACGCGTTGCACGTGTCCCCGCAGCGCGTCCGCCTCGGTGCCGGTGATCCGGCCCGCCCACGAGGTGTGTTGAGCACCTGCATCGCCAGCGTGCGTCTGGCATCCCTGCACGTCAAAGGGCGGATGCGTCATCGCCAACCGCGGCCAAGCATGGCCACGGCTCCACACCGGATCCCCCAAAGAAGAACCCCGCCGAAGCGGGGTTTCTCTCAACACGTCAGCACTACCTGGATATCAATCGATATCCAGGAAGCTGCGCAGCTGCTCCGAACGGCTCGGGTGACGCAGCTTGCGCAGGGCCTTCGCTTCGATCTGGCGGATGCGCTCGCGGGTCACGTCGAACTGCTTGCCGACTTCCTCGAGGGTGTGGTCGGTGTTCATGTCGRTGYCGAAGCGCATGCGCAGCACCTTGGCTTCCCTCGGGGTGAGGCCGGCCAGCACGTCGCGCACGGTTTCAGACAGGTTGATGTTGGTGGTGTTCTCGATCGGGGACTCCACGTTGGTGTCCTCGATGAAGTCGCCCAGATGGGAATCCTCGTCGTCGCCGATCGGGGTTTCCATCGAGATCGGCTCCTTGGCGATCTTCATCACCTTGCGGATCTTGTCTTCCGGCATGTCCATTTCCTTGGCCAGCTCCTCCGGCGTAGCCTCGCGGCCGTACTGCTGGAGCATCTGGCGGGAAATGCGGTTCAACTTGTTGATCGTTTCGATCATGTGCACCGGAATACGGATGGTGCGCGCCTGGTCGGCGATCGAACGGGTGATGGCCTGGCGGATCCACCAGGTCGCATACGTGGAGAACTTGTAGCCGCGGCGGTACTCGAACTTGTCCACGGCCTTCATCAGGCCGATGTTGCCTTCCTGGATCAGGTCGAGGAACTGCAGGCCGCGGTTGGTGTACTTCTTGGCGATGGAGATCACCAGGCGCAGGTTGGCCTCGACCATTTCCTTCTTGGCCTTGCGCGCCTTGGCTTCGCCGTAGGCCATGGCACGGCTGAGTTCCTTCAGCTCGTCCAGGTCCAGCAGGGTGACCTTCTCGATGTCGATGGTGGCCTGCTGCTCGGACACGATCTGGTCCTTCACTTCACGCAGCGCCGAAGACCACTTCTGCTTGCGCTTCAGTGCGTCTTCCACCCACTCCAGGTTGGTCTGGTTGCCTTCCCAGGAACGGATGAAGTCCTTGCGCGGCATGCGGGCAGTGACGGTGGCCAGGTTCAGCACGCGGCGCTCGTGGGCCTTGATGCTGCCCATGGTGTCGCGCAGCTGCTTGGTCAGCACGTCGGTCAGCGGCAGCGGCAGCTTCAGGGTGACGAACACCGCCGACATCTCCTCGCGGAGCTTCAGCAGGTTCTTCTTGTCGCCCTTGGCGGCAGCCTTCTTGAAGGCGTTGAGGGCATCGCCCAGCGCCTGCATGCGCGCAGCCACTTCCTCCGGATCCGGACCGGTCGGCGCGGCTTCTTCATCGCCGCCGTCGACGTCGTCTTCTTCCTCGTCGGCGTCGGCATCGGCGTCGTCCGCGTCATCGGCCACCACAGCGGCCGGGGCCGGCACGTCGTCGGTCAGGTCGTTGAAGCCGACGATCACTTCGGCAAGGCGCTTGCGGCCTTCCTTGTGCGCTTCGTAATCGGTCAGCAGCGATTCGACCGACACCGGGAACTGGCCGAGTGCGGCCTGGACCTGGGACAGGCCTTCTTCGATGCGCTTGGCAATGGCGATTTCGCCTTCGCGGGTCAGCAGCTCGACGGTACCCATTTCGCGCATGTACATGCGCACCGGGTCGGTGGTACGGCCACCTTCGGTGTCGAGCGCGCTCAGCGCGGCGGCAGCTTCTTCGGCTGCGGTGTCGTCGACCTCACGGTTGCCCGTGTTGCCGTCGTTGAGAAGCAGGGTTTCCACATCCGGAGCAACTTCATGGACATCAATGCCCATGCCGTTGATCATGCCGATGATGTCTTCGATCTGTTCCGGGTCGACCATGTCGTCGGGCAGATGGTCATTGACTTCGGCATAGGTCAGGTAGCCCTGTTCCAGGCCCTTGCTGATCAGTTGCTTGATTTCGGATTGGGCAGGACGTTCGTTGGCCATGTAGTGCTCGCGCCACCGGCTAGGGGGAAATAGGGAACGTAGCATTATACCAGCCCGGGGCCCGGCCTGCCGGGCGGTGGTCCCGGCGGCCTAGGGCCTGAGGAGGAAGGTCACGGGACCGTCGTTGACCAGGCTGACGACCATATGGGCACCGAAGCGGCCCGTTTCCACCCCCGGCGCGTGATTTTCACGACAGATGTCGACAAATCGATTGAACCCGCGTTCAGCCTCCTGCGGCGGTGCCGCGCTGGTGAAGCTTGGCCGCATGCCGGAACGGGTGTCCGCGGCCAGGGTGAACTGGCTGACCAGCAGCAGGCCGCCGCCGGTATCACGCAGCGAGCGGTTCATTTTTCCGGCCTCATCTGCAAACACACGGTAGCCGAGCAGGCGTTCGGCCATCCGCTGCAACTGGGCCTCGGTATCGCCCGGCTCCATGCCGACCAGGGCCAGCAGGCCGGGGCCGATCTGCCCCACCGCCTCACCTTCCACATGCACGGCAGCCTGGCTGACACGTTGAATCAGGACGAGCATCGGCGGGCTTCCAGGCAAGGGGCCGGCCACGATAGCAGCGCCCTTGGCTAAACTGGGGCCGATGAATCCACACCGCAAAGCCCGGCTGGTCTACCGCGCCACCACCCTGTTCGCCCGCCTGCCCTGGCCATTGCTGCGCGGGTTCGCGCGCGCCCTGGCCTGGACGTGGGTGCGCCTCGATGCCCGCGAGAGCCGCGTCACCCGCCGCAACCTGGAGCTGGCCTACCCCGAGCTGGACGCGCCGGCACGCGACCGCCTGCAGCGCGAACTGCTGCGCTCCACCGCCCTGCAGGCCATCGAGACCCTGCGCCTGTGGAGCCGGAAGCCCGCCGACAACCTGCGCCTGCACCTGAAGGAGCGCCACGGCCAGGCGCTGTACGACGCGGCCCTGGCCAGCGGCAAGGGCGTGATCGTGGCGGCCCCGCACTACGGCAACTGGGAGCTGCTGAACCAGTGGCTGGCCTCGCGCGGCCAGATCGCCATCGTCTACAAGCCGCCGGAGGACGAGGCCAGCGATGCCTTCCTGCAGATCGTGCGGGGCGGCGACAACGTGCAGCAGGTGCGCGCCGAAGGCCCGGCCGTGCGCCAGCTGTTCAAGGTGCTCAAGGACGGCGGTGCCACCGGCATCCTGCCCGACCAGCAGCCCAAGGCCGGCGACGGCGTGTTCGTGCCGTTCTTCGGCGTGCAGGCACTGACCATGACCCTGGTCAACCGCCTGGCCGAGCGCACCGGCGCGACCGTGCTGTATGGCTGGTGCGAGCGCATCGGCCCGGACATGGAATTTGCCCTGCACATCGAGCCGACCGACCCGGCCGTGGCCGATCCGGACCCGCACGTGGCGGCCACCGCGCTCAACGCGGGCATCGAACGCATCGCGCGCCGCGACCCGGCGCAGTACCAGTGGACCTACAAGCGCTATACGCTGCGGCCACCGGGCAGCGGCGAGGAAGACCCGTACGCGACCGACGAACATCCGCACTGAGAGCCGCTGCACCGGCCTGCGACACACCGCCGCAGCACGTTGAATACGACGCTGGCGCCCCCATAGAGACACCGATGTCCGCCTCCCCCGGTCCTGCCATGTCTGCTTCCTCCCTGTTCGGTGATCCGGCAGCGATCCGCTGCGAGCGCGCGGTCGCCGAACTGCGCGCCGGTCGCCCGGTCCTGCTCCACGATGGCCAGGGCCAGCGCCTGGCGGTGATCGCGCTGGACAGCGCCACTGCCAGCAGCTTCGCCGCCTTCGCCAGTGCCGCGCGCGAGCGCCATTACCTGTACCTGACCGCCACCCGCGCCCGCGTGCTCGGCGTGGAGGCCCCCGAGGGCGCGCGCCTGCCGCTGGCCGGCGTTGCCTTCGATGCCCTGCCCTCGCTGGGCTACCTGCGCGAACCCGGACCGATGCCCGCGGCTTGGAGCGCAGGCGATGCGTTCGATGCCGGCGCTGTCGAACTGGCCCGGCTGGGCCTGCTGTTGCCGGCGATGGTGGCCGTGCGCCTGGATGCAGACGACGCCACGTTCGATGGCGCGGCCGAGGTTGGCCTGTGCGATCTGGCCGAAGGCGCCGCGCACGCCGCACATGATTACGAACTGGTGGCGCGTTCTCCGGTGCCGCTGCGCGACGTCGGCATGACCACCTTCGCGGTGTTCCGCGGTGGCGTCGCCCAGCGCGACCAGGTAGCGATCATCGTCGGCGAACCGGACCTGTCCGCAGTGGTGCCGGTGCGCGTGCATTCGTCCTGCCTCACCGGCGACCTGTTCGGTTCGCTCAAGTGCGATTGCGGCGACCAGCTGCGGCGCGGCCTGCGCAAACTGAAGGAACTGGGCGGCGGCGTGCTGCTGTACCTGGACCAGGAAGGCCGCGGTACCGGCATCGCCGCSAAGATGCGCGCCTACGGCTACCAGCACGACGGCCTGGATACCATCGACGCCGATGCGCAGCTGGGCTTCGGCGCCGACGAGCGCCGCTACGGCAGCGCGGTGGCGATGCTGCGCGGGCTGGGTGTATCCCGTGTTGCCCTGCTCAGCAACAACCCGACCAAGGCACAGCGCCTGCGCAATGCCGGCATCGAAGTGCTGGACTGCATTCCGGTCACCGGCGAGATCACCGCCGAGAACGAGCACTACCTGCGCACCAAGGCCGACCGCGCCGGCCATCTGCTGGATGTCGATGCGCTGATCCAGGCCGCCCAGTAACGCGGGCGACCTGCTAACGTCTGCGCGGTGCGGCCATCACCGCGCCTGCCCGCCCTGCTGCCCGACGGACGCCCGCGTGACCGAACTGCCCTTGCCTGTTGCTGCTGCCGAAATGCCCCTCGACCACTGGCAACCCCTGCCGCGGCGCGCTGCCCGGTTGGCGGCGCTGGAGGGCGCCTTCGGCGGACTGTTCATCCCCGGCGCACCGCTGGCGGCCCTCTGGTGGTTCTTCGATCTTCCCGGTGGCCTGTGGGCAGCGATGCTGGGCCTGCTGGTCGGCCTCGCCTTCGGCGCCTGGATCGGCCATCGGCGCCTGACCCGCACCCGCTGGCGGCTGGACGCACAGGGCCTGGGCCTGCGCCGCGACCTGATGTGGCAGCTGGAGACCCGCATCCCCATTTCGCGCGTGCAGCACCTGGACCTGCGTCGCGGGCCCCTGGAGCGGCGTGCAGGCCTGGCCACGCTGATCGTGCATACCGCCGGCACCCGCCTGAGTGCGGTCACCGTCAGCGGCCTGGACGAAGCCGATGCCGAGCGCCTGCGTGACACCCTGGCCCATCAGCTCGACCAGGACGCCGACGCCCTGTGAGCCTGCCCCCGCCCCTGCCGCCCTCGCTGCCCAGCGGTGGCGACGAGCATCGCCTGCATCCGTGGTCGTGGCTGTTCGTGCTGCTGATGCAGCTGCGCCACTATTTCCTGCCGCTGGTCGCGTTGCTGGTGTTCGGCCAACGCGGCGACCGCGATCCGATGTGGGCACAGTTGATCCCGTTGACCGCCATCGCCGCGCTGGTGCTGGTGTCGGTGCTGCAGTACCTCAGCTACCGCTATCGCATCGGCAACGATGCGATCACCGTGCGCAGCGGCCTGCTGGCGCGCAACCGGCGCGAGATTCCCTTCGCCCGCATCCACAACGTGGAAGTGCGGCAGAACCCGTTGCACCGGTTGTTCGGGGTTGCCGAACTGCGCCTGGAATCGGCCGGCGGGGTGCGTCCGGAAGCGGAGATGCGCGTGCTGCGGCTGGACCAGGCGCTGGCCCTGGAACAACTGGTGCGCCAGCGTGGACAGGCGCCCCAGCCGACGCCGGGCGACGCGCCGGCTGCCGATGTCGTGCCATCCGACGACGAGCAGGTACTGCTGCGCCTGTCGAGCTGGGACGTGCTGCGCATGGGCCTGCTGTCCAACCGTGGCTGGGCGCTGGCGATCGCCGCCTTCGGCGTCCTGTTCCAGACCGTACCGCGCCCGGTGATGGACGATGCCATCCAGCGTGGCGGGCGCGAGGCCTTCGGCTACGCCAGCCACCTGCATGCCGGGGTGACCGGCGGGCTGGTGCTGTTGGCGGCCGCGTTGCTGCTGGGCTGGCTGCTGCTGCGGGTGTTGTCGGTGGTGTTGACGCTGCTGCGCTACCACGGCTTCACCCTCAGCGAGCGCGAACGGCGTCTGACCGTCTCCACCGGCCTGCTCAGCCGCACCCGCAGCAGCGTCGCGCGCCGCCGCATCCAGGCATGGACGCTGGGCGAGAGCACCCTGCAACGCTGGTTCGGGCTGCGCCAGCTGCGTATTGACAGCGCCGCCGGTGGTCCCTCGCGCGACGACGACCGCGCGCTGCGCGAACTGGCACCGCTGGCTGGTGCAAGCGCCTGCGATGGGCTGGTGCGCCACCTGCTGCCGCAGCTGCAATGGCCGCCGCAGCAGTGGCAACCGATTCCGCAACGCGGATGGTGGCGATTGTCGCTGTCCACCTTGCTGGTGGTGCCGTTGCTGACCGCCGCGCTGTACTGGCGCTGGGGCCTGCCGGCCCTGGCACTGCTGGCCTGGCTGCCGGTCAGCCTGTTGATCGCGCACCGGCAGATGGCGCGGATGGGCTGGCACCTGGATGGCCAGTTCGTGGCGGTGCGCGGCGGCTGGTGGAAGCGCTGGTGGCGCTGGGCCGAGCTGGACAAAGTGCAGGGCCTGCGCCTGCAGCGCTCGCCGCTGGACAAGCTGTTGGGTACGGCCAGCCTGCAGCTGGACACCGCCGGTGCGCATGGCGATGTGGCACTGGCACTGCGCTACCTGCCGCAGGCGCGTGCACAGGCGTTGATGGAAGAACTGGCCACGGCGCTGGCACGGCGCAAGCTGCGCTGGTAGCGCGGCCGATCGTTGAACCGCCATCCACGCATGGCGTGGATCTACTTCACCATCCACGCATGGCGTGGA
Source organism: Stenotrophomonas sp. 05L414_2 (assembly GCF_056397905.1). Taxonomy (NCBI): domain Bacteria; kingdom Pseudomonadati; phylum Pseudomonadota; class Gammaproteobacteria; order Lysobacterales; family Lysobacteraceae; genus Stenotrophomonas; species Stenotrophomonas sp. 05L414_2. The sequence goes on along the minus strand of NZ_JBFTOJ010000146.1, from coordinate 10,762 downwards.
TCTACTCCACCACCCACGCATGGCGTGGATCTACTGCACCACCCACGCATGGCGTGGATCTACTGCACCACCCACGCATGGCGTGGATCTACTGCACCACCCACGCATGGCGTGGATCTACGGTAGTGCCGGCCGCTGGCCCCGGCACTACCCACATCACCGCTGCGACGGACCCCAGTAGCCCAGGTCCTTGCGGATCTGCAGGTCGCGCACCCAGCTGCCAAACGGCTTGCGACGCAGCACGCCCATTTCGCCGGACAGGAAATCCTCGGTGGCGGCGATCACCCGCTCGCTGGACCGGCCATCGCGATAGGGGTGGATGGCATCGGCGTAACGCACGATCTCCGCCTGCAACGCAGCGTCGGGATGCAGCGCGCGCGCCAGCATGGCCGGCAGCTGCTGCGGATCATCGAAATCGATCATGTGCGGCTTTGGCACGCGGTTGCGGAAGGTCACCACCGGCTTGTGCTGGACGATGAACTCCGAAACGATCGATGAGGTGTCCGACACCAGCACGTCGGCGGCGCGCTGGGCTGCCATCACCTGCTCCGGTTCGATGAAACGCGCATTGGCGCCGGCCAGCGCGCGGTAGCGTTCGAACAGTTCCGGCGGGCACTTCGGGTGCAGGGTCAGCAGCCAGTAGTGCTGACCGGCGGCGATGTCGGCCGCGATCTGCGCATGCAGGTGCGGGGCGGCGCTCAAGCGCTCGGTGAAGGTTGAACCGAACAGGATCACCGGGCGGCCGCCGGCTGCACTGCGCAGCGCGGCACTGTCGCCACCGTCGTCGCGGAACAGCGGGTCCAGCTTCGGCCAGCCGGTTTCCGCCACGGCGAAATGGCCCTGCACTGCCGCGATCCCGCGGAACGGCGCGGTGGTGGCAGGGCCCTGCGTGCAGTACAGGTCGAACATGCCGCGCACCCGGAAGTGGCCACGCGCACTGTCGCGCTTTTCCACGTTGAAGCCATGGAACAGCTGCACCTTGGCCCCCGACAGGAAGGTCGGCACCCAGTTGGCCGCGCTGAACACCGCCCGCGGCCGCATCGCCAGGGCCTGCTTCAGGCCGATGTTGGGCACGCCGGGCAGCTGGCTGCCAGCCGCGCCATCTTCGAACCAGGCGGCCACTTCCTGGCCGGAAGCGTGCAAGGCTTGCACCAACGGGGCGAGAATAGGCAGCGCATAGCGCTCCGTYGCAAACAACAGGTACCCGGCCATCATGTCCTCCACGACCGCTCCCATCGAACGGCCTCGCATCTCGGCCTGCATTATCGCGTTCAACGAGGCCGGGCGCATCGGCGACTGCCTGGCCTCGCTGGCCTTCTGCGATGAGATCGTGGTGGTGGACTCGCAGTCCACCGRCGCCACGGTGGCCATCGCCGAGGCGGCCGGCGCCCGCGTGCTGCAGCGTCCGTTCGATGGCTTCCGCAGCCAGAAGGCGTTCTGCGTCGAGCAGGCCACCCACCACTGGGTGCTGTGCCTGGACGCCGACGAGCGCATCAGCCCGGAACTGCGCACGGCCATCGAGCAGGCCCGCGACGGCGGCTTTGCAGGTCATGCGGGTTACCGCTTCGCCCGCCTGTCGGAGTACTTCGGCAGGTTCCTGCGCCACGGCAATGCCTATCCGGACCGGGTGCTGCGCCTGTTCGACCGCCGCCACGGCGGCTGGCGCGGCAAGCGCGAGATCCATGAGGCGGCCAGTGTCGATGGCACGGTCGGCACCCTGCGCGGGGACCTCATCCACTTCCCCTATCGCTCGCTGCAGCAGCAGCTGGCCAAGACCGAGAAGTACGCACGGATGATGGCCGAACACGAGTTCGCGCGTGGCAAGCGGGCCACCCTCGGCAAGCTGGTGCTGGCCCCGGCCTGGCGGTTCTGGCGCGGCTTCCTGTTCCGTGGCGGCTTCCGCGACGGCTGGCATGGCCTGGTGTATGCCTACGTGCGCGCCAACTACGTACGTCAGAAGACCATCATGCTGTGGATGCTGGGCAACGGTCAGGCCGTGTCCGATCCGCCCAACCCCTGAGTGCGGAGCCGAGCGTGGCTGAACGCTACCGGGCGTTCTTTGCCCGGTGCCGGGCACCTTCCACGATCGACAGGCCGGTCAGCAGGCCGACGATGGTGACGTAGAAGCTTGCGGTCATCTGGTGCGCGAACATCGACTGGGTCAGCCCGCACAGGATGTAGGACACCACCACCATCACGCCGGCCGCGGCAGGGCCGCGGAAGGTAGCGTGCCCGCTGCGCCGGTGCAGGCGCACGAACACCCAAAGGGGTACGCCATATACGGCCAGCAGCAGCAACACGCCCGGCAGGCCCTGGGTAGCCCCCCACTCGGCCAGATCGTTGTGCGCATGGCGCAGGTGGCAGCGGATTTCCTGCGGGTTCTCGCGACAGACCGGCACCCGCTTCATGGCCATGTCGAAATGGCCGATGCCTACCCCGGTCAGCGGATGGTCGAGGAAGGTCTCCCACGCCACCTGCAGGCGCTCGACGCGCGCCCCAGCCGAAGAGTCGCTGTCCCCCTGCTCCATGCGCTGCACATCGCTGTGCAGTTCGGACAACCGCACCTGGTGGCGCAGTTCGGGCACCGACAGCAGCAGGGTCGCGCCGATGGCCAGCATGCCGGCAAGCACTGAAAGACGCGCCGCGCCGGTGCGCCAGCGCAGGCTCAGTGCCAGCACCACCAGCAGCGCCAGCAGGGCCGCGAACACGCCCCGGCTTCCGGTCAGGATGATGGTCCCGCAACCAGCAGCCATGCCGACGATCACCAGCGACCAACGCCGCGACGGCCGGCAGAACACCAGCAGCACCATCAGCATCATCACGATGTCGGCGAGCACGATCGCGTTGGTGAACAGTTCGGCGCGTGCCGCACCCTGGAACACCTSCAGTGCCGAAAGCACGAAGGTGCCCACCAGCCCGGCCAATGCACCGCGCCACAGCCAGCGCATGTCCGGGCGCAGCGCACACACCCACAGTGCGATCCACGGGATGACCAGGAAGCGGGATCGATTGTCGACATCGCGCAGGCCCTGTTCGAACAGCACGACCGACACGATGGCCATCAACAGCACCGCCAGCATCAGCCAGCTGAGAACCTTGATCGGCTGCTTGTCCATACGCCGGGCCTGCCACAGCAGGCCGGGCACCATCGCCGTGCTGACCAGCAGCAGCAGCGCGTAGGGCAACAGGTTGATCGGGATGGTCAGCACCAGTGCCGGCATGCAGAACAKGCCGATCTGCGCCAGCCAGTGCGCCGCGCGCGGGAGCTTGCCTGCGGGGACGCCCAGCGGATCGCCGATCGTGGATTCCAGGTTGTGCTGTAAAGCTGCCACGTCGAAAAAGTTCGCTGCAATCCGGCGGAATGAACGGGATCACCGGCACGGCCAATCCCACGCTGATGTTTTACTGCCTTTGCTGTCGCTTGGGCAGTCTGGACAAGCACGGGCCAGGATGGTTATTCCTCACGTTGCAGCCGTCGTTCACGTTCGCGTTCCTTCGCGCTGGCCACGCAGCGGCCCTGCACGGCAGCAGCCGGTACCAGCCACCAGCGGCGGCGATTGGCAATTCCCGCCAACTCGGCGTGGTTGCGGTCGATGCAGGGCAACAGCGCGTCTTCGTGGACCAGCAACCAGCGGCGCCGGGGCGCCAACTGCTGCCATTCCACGGCCGCAGCCAGCTGCCCATCCCAAGGCTCGTTGAAACCGAAGGTGGCTGCCGGGCGGTCGGCCATCAGCAGATTCTGCTCTTTCCAGGCCACCAGCCCCAGCTCCGCGTCGGCGCCGATACGCTGGCCGGTGTGCCGCATCAGGCCGCGGGCGGAACTTGAATCATTCAGCAGCGGATAGCCGATCAGGCTGTACAGCACCCAGACGGCAGTCAGGGTCGAGACCAGGGCCAGCTCGCGGCGGGCGCGCCCGAACAGCAGCAGGCTGGCCACACCCCAGCCGCCCATCGCCATCGCCGCCCAGGCCAGGGCGTTCATTTCGCCATTGCCGATGCCCCGCGTCTGCATCAGCCGCACTTCGAAGCCGGGCTTGCCCAGCAGGGCAGACAACCCGGCGGCCAACGTCCCCAGCGACAGCAGCAGGGTGAACGCGCCCAGCAGCCATTGCACATCGCGCCGGCGCAGCAGCCCCGGCAGCAACGGCGCCAGCGCCAGGCAGAACATCGGCAGCGCAGGCAGGATGTAGACGTCGCGCTTGCCATTGGGGATCGAGAAGAACAGCACGATCAGCGCCCACCAGCCCAGCAGCAACAGATAGCGTGCGTCCCGGCGCTGCAGCCGGCGCCGCCAGGCGGGGATCGCCCACGGCACCGCCAGGAAGGCCGGAATCCACATCGACGGCATGGTGCCCAGGAAGTACCACCATGGCTGGTGGTGGTCCCACGATTGCGCATAGCGCTTGGCGGTCTGCCGGAACAGGATGTCGTCCATGTAGGCCAGGTATTCGCCGGAACGGGTGGCCAGCGCGGTCATCACCATCGGCACCAGCCACAGCGCGACGGCCAGCACGAATGCCAGCGGCGCCAGCCAGAAGCGCAGGTCGCGCGCATGCAGCCGCACCCGTGGCCAGTGCAGGGCAGAACCGATCACCGCTGGCACGATCATCAGCAGCGCGATCACGCCCACGCCCTTGGTGATCACCCCGATGCCGGCAAAGAACCAGCCCAGCCACCACCAGCGCCAAGCAGGCCCCAGCAACAGGTGGCGAAGCAGGCCATAGTTGGCCAGGGTGATGAACAACACCACCAGCGGGTCGATCTGCGCCTTCTTCGCCTGGAAGGTGAACTGCAGGGCGAACAGCAGCGCCCAGCCAGCGTACAGGCCGACCTGGCGTGTCCACAGGCGCCGGCCGAGGTCGACCACGCACCACAGCGTGCCCAGTGCAGCGATCAGCGAAGGCAGCAGGAACGCCACGCGCCAGTTGCCGATCACGCTGTACAGCGTGGCCTGCCACCACATCAGCATCGGCGGCTTGTCCGAGTACAGCTCCAGCCCACGGTGCGGGAACAGCCAGTCGCCGCTGTCCACCATCTGCTTGGCGACCAAGGCGAAGCGCGGTTCGTCCGAGGGCCAGGGATCGCGTAGTCCCAGCCCGGCACCCAACACCAACAGGGCCATCACAACGAACAGCCACGTCTGGCGTGACGCACGGGTTTTCAGCATGGGGGCTCGGACAGCGGTTGGGTCAGCCCTTTTTTAGCAGACGCGCGTAGAAAAATCCGTCAGCATCGTTTTCACCGGGCAGGCGCTGGCGAGCAATACCGTCACAATCCAGACCAAATGCGTCATCCAGCGCGACCGCTTCCGCATCCGCGTGCCATTTCAGGAAGCCCTTTACCTGATCGACGTTTTCCGCGCGCAGGATCGAGCAGGTGGCATACAGCAACACACCACCGGGGCGCAGCATCGACCAGCAGGCTTCCAGCAGGCGGGCCTGGATGCCGACCAGCGCATCGATGTCTTCCGCACGGCGATGGAACATCACGTCCGGCTGCCGGCGGATGACGCCGGTGGCCGAGCACGGTGCGTCCAGCAGGATCGCGTCGAACGGAACGCCGTCCCACCATGCCCCCGGATCGCTGGCATCGGCCACCTGCACCTGCGCGCCTTCGCCCACACCGGTGCGGGCGAACGTATCCCTTGCGCGCGCCAGACGACGGGCATCGATATCCAGCGCCAGCAATTGCAGGCTGGGGTCACGCTCGAGCAGGTGCGCCGACTTGCCGCCCGGGGCGGCACAGGCGTCGAGCACGCGGCTGCCTGCCGGCGGCGCCAGCGCGTCGGCTGCACACTGCGCCGACAGATCCTGCACCGACAGCAGGCCTTCGCCGAAACCGGGCAGCTGGTTCACCGGAACCGGCACGGCCAGTCGCAGCGCATCGGCGCTCAGCGCGCTGGCTTCGGCGGCAATGCCCACCTCGGCCAGGGCCGCCATCATCTTGTCGCGCCCGCCCTGCTGGCGGTTGGCACGCAGCCACAGCGGCGCTGGCTGCAGGCTGGCGGCGAAGATCGCCTCGGCCTGTGCCGGCCAGTCGTGCTCGACGGCCTCGGCCAGCCATGCCGGAAATGCGTCGCGCGCCGGTTGTTCGGGGAAGCCTTCGCGCTGGGCCCGTCGCAGGATCGCATTGACCAGGCCAGCCTGGCGTTCGCGGCCAAGTGCGCGTGCAGCATCGACCGTCGCCGACAGGGCCGCATGGGCAGGCAGTTCCAGCACATCCAGCTGGGCGAAGCCCACCATCAGCAACGTGCGCAGGTCGGCATCGCGTGCGGACAGCGGCTTCTGCATCCATCCCTGCAGGGCGGCGTCATAGGTGCTGCGACGGCGCAGCACCGCAAAGCACAACGCTTCAAGCAGCGCGCGGTCGCGGGTGTCGGACAGCTTCGGCAGCGCCCAGGCCAGTTCCGCCTTGAGCGAACGACCGCGGGTGAACACCTGCGCCAGCACGCGCGCAGCCAGCATGCGGGTGGCCGCGCCCGGCGCCGCCTTGGCGATGGAAAAATCGTTTGCCTTGCTCACCCGTCAAACCCCCACGCGCAGATCACGGCGCGCATTGAGGTAGTCGGCAGCGGTGATTGCCTTGCCGCCTTCGCGCTGCAGCACGCGCAGGCGCAACGCGCCCTGCCCGCAGGCGATGTCGATGCCCTCGCGGCCCGCGGCCAGCACCGTGCCCGGCGCCTGGCCATGCGTCACATCCAGCGCCACCGCGCCGTGGATGCGCACGCGCTCACCGGCCAGCAGTGCCTCGGCAATCGGCCACGGATTGAATGCACGCACCGTGCGCGCCAGCGCTTCTGCGTCCTGCGCCCAGTCCAGTTTTGCCTCGGCTTTGTCCAGCTTGTGCGCGTATGTCACGCCCTGCTCCGGCTGCGGCCGTGCGATCGGCTTGATGCCGGCGCGCAGCAGGCCCAGCCCATCGGACAGCACCTGCGCGCCGAGCTCGGCCAGCTTGTCGTGCAGCTGGCCACCGGTATCGGTAGCGGCGATCGGCAGCTCCTGGTGCAGCAGCACCGGGCCCGTATCCAGGCCGGCTTCCATCTGCATCAGGCAGACGCCGGTCTTGCTGTCACCGGCCTGGATGGCGCGCTGGATCGGTGCGGCGCCGCGCCAGCGCGGCAGCAGCGAACCATGCACGTTCCAGCAACCGTGGGTCGGAATGGTCAGCACCGCCTTGGGCAGGATCAGGCCATAGGCCACCACCACCATCAGGTCCGGCTGCAGGTCACGCAGCTGCTGCTGGGCCACTTCGTCCTTCAGCGTTTCCGGCTGGTACACGGGGATGCCACGGGCGACCGCTTCCAGCTTGACCGGCGAAGGCGCCAGACCACGGCCGCGACCGGCAGGGCGATCGGGCTGGGTATAGACAGCCACCACCTCGTGATGACGCGCGGCCGCGCGCAGCGAAGACACCGCGAATTCCGGCGTACCGGCAAAGACAATCCTCATGGCAACCCCACTTGCAGGATGAAATCGTGCAGGAAAAAAAACGGCGCCGTCGGCCGGCGCCATGCAGCCCGCGCGTCACGCGCAGGCGCGGGCCACCCCGAAGGGCGGCCCGGAGCAGCGATCACGCCACGTGCTTGCGCTGCTTGGCCAGCTTCTTGCGGACCATCTCGCGCTTCAGCGGCGACAGGTAATCGATGAACAGCTTGCCGTCCAGATGGTCCATCTCGTGCTGCACGCAGACCGCCAGCAGGCCGTCGGTGGTCAACTCCTGCGGCTGCCCCTGGCGATCCAGGAACTTGACGGTGATGGTGTCGGCACGGGTCACGTCGGCGAAGATGCCAGGCACCGACAGGCAGCCTTCCTGGTACACCTGGCCCCCGTCCTTGGCGACGATTTCCGGGTTGATGAAGACGCGCGGCTCGTTCTTTTCTTCGCTCACGTCGATGACCATGAAGCGCTGGTGCACGTCCACCTGGCTGGCAGCCAGGCCGATGCCCGGGGCGTCGTACATGGTCTCGAACATGTTGTCGAGCAGCTCCTGGAACGCCGGCGTGGTCACTTCGGCGGCATCGATCAACGCAGCCTTGGTACGCAGGCGCGGATCGGGGAACTCAAGGATGGGGAGTAAAGCCATGGCAGTTTCCGGGGTTGGGGCCGGGGTACGCCGGCATACGTCGCAGATTCTAGCTCCAACGCTTGCCTTGCGCCCCGGTTTCTGGACTATAGTGCGCGAACCTGTTGGGGAATCAGGGCTTCACACCTATGTTGCTTCGTTTTCGTACGGTCGTCGCCGCGGCGATGCTGACCGTGGCTGCCTATGCTACCGCCGTGGAAGTGAATGGCGGGCACCCGGACACCTATGTGGTCCGCAAAGGGGACACCCTGTGGGACATCGCAGGACGATTCCTGCAGAAACCATGGCTGTGGCCGGAGATATGGCAGGCCAATCCGCAGGTCGCCAATCCACACCTGATCTATCCCGGTGACGTCCTCAGCCTGGCCTACCTGGACCGCGTGACGGCCCAGCCCGGCCCGCGCCAGGAAGCCCCGGTAACCGGCGTGCCGCTGGCCCAGGTCGAGCCGTTCCTGAAGCAGCTCAGCGTGGTCGACAGCATCGAACAGCTGCCCTATGTGGTCGGCCTGGAAGACAACCGCCTGCGCGCCACCGGTGGGCAGACCGCCTATGTGCGCCTGGCCGACGCCCAGGTCGGGCAGCGCTGGGCCGTGGTCCGCCCGACCGTGCGCTACGCCCAGCCCAAGCCCACCGAGGACCTGACCGCCAACGGCGACGTCACCCCGGGCAGCGGCAATCTCTGGAAGGCCTTCAGCGCGCCCAACCACCGCCGCGGCGTGCTGGGTTACGAGCTGGCACAGGTCGGCACCGGCACCATCACCCAGGTGGCCGGCGGCAAGACCGAAGCGTCGACCCTGGCGCTGGACAACGCCAGCGGCGGCCGTGAAGTACGTGCAGGCGACCGCCTGGTGCCGGTCGAGGCCACGCCGTACGACCTGCAGTTCTTCCCGCATGTGCCCGCAGCCGGCGTGGAAGGCGTGGATGTACGCGTGCTGGCAGTCACCGATATGTTCACTACCGGCGGCCCGCGCGATGTGATCGCGATTTCCGCTGGTCGCGCCCAGGGCGTGGACAACGGCACCGTGTTCTCGCTGTGGCGCCATGGCAGCCACGTGGCGCACCGGATGAAGTTCCCGGGGTCCTCTCGCATGGACGACTCGATCAGCACCGGCGCCGGCCGGGTCAGCCTGCCGGATGAGTACGCCGCGCATGCCATGGTCTTCCGCACCTTCGACAACGTCAGCTATGCGTTGGTGATGCAGGGTGTGAAGCCGGTGCGTGTGGGCTACAGCGCGCTGCATCCGGACGCGAAATGATCCGGCGCCGGGCCCCGCCCGGCCTCGGCAGGGAGTGCCGGCCGCATCGGCCGGCAACCTCCGGGATACCCTGACAGCAATACGCGAAGGCGCCCTAGGGCGCCTTTGTTGCGTGAGGCCGATAGTCGGGGGATGACTGAGCATGGACATGAGGCGCTGCTGCGCCTGTTGATCGCGGCTGGTTCCCTGGCACCCAGGCGCGCGCTGCTGCAGACCACCGGCAATGCGGATGCAGCGTTGGCGCTCGGTGTTGCAGGCTGGCGGGCCCACGGCTGCACACCGGAACAATGCGCTGCGCTGGAGCGTCCCGACACCCGCGCCCTCGCGCTGGCGCAGCGCTGGCTGCAGCAGCCTGATCATCATCTGCTGGCCTGCAACGATCCAGCCTTCCCGCCCCTCCTGCTTGATGCACCCAATCCGCCCCTGGCGCTGTTCGTTGCCGGCGATCCGGCCATCGCCTGGCGTCCTGCGGTGGCCCTGGTCGGCAGCCGTTCACCCACCCCCGCCGGTCGTGCCCTGGCCGCCCGGTTTGCCACCTGCTTCGTCGAGGCCGGGCTGGCGGTGACCAGTGGATTGGCGGCAGGCATCGATGCGGCCGCCCACCAGGCGGCGCTGGAGGCAGGCGGCTGCACCCTCGCGGTGATAGGCACTGGCCCGGACCGCGCCTATCCCACCAGCCATGCCCGCCTTCAGGCAAGAATCGCCACCGACGGCGCGGTGCTCAGCGAGTACCTGCCAGGTACGCCCGCACGGCCGGGTCACTTCCCCGCGCGCAACCGGCTGGTGGCCGGGTTGGCCCTGGCCACGGTGGTGGTCGAGGCCGCACAACGCTCGGGCGCCCTGATCACCGCCCGGCTGGCAGCCGAAGCCGGCCGCGAGGTCTGCGCGATACCCGGTTCGGTACTCAATCCGCGCGCCGTCGGCTGCCACCGGCTCATCCGTGAAGGGGTTGCCCTGGTCGAACGGCCCGAAGAAGTGCTGGAACTGCTGGCCCCGGCACTGCGTCACCAGCTTCCGGGCTTGCAAACCCGGCTTGCCACCCCCACTGAACAGGCAGCGCCGGCGGACCTGCCGGCATGCTGGGCGAACGACGCTGACTACCAGCGCTTGTGGCGGGTGCTGGAGCACGACCCAATCAGTATGGATTCACTGATCACGCAGTGTGGATTGACGGCGTCGGAGGTGTCCTCCATGCTGCTGGCCATGGAACTTGCGGGGATCGTGGTGTGCGTACACGGCCGCTACTGTCGACGTCCCTAGTTTCTTCACCTCCACAGCGTCGCGCGACGCAGGCCGAGGGGCAATGAAAGAGAGCATCCTGGATGTACTGTTGTACCTGTTTGAACACTATTTCAGCGAAGATGCGGACCTGATCCGTGACCGCGACTCACTGCAGAATGGCCTGATCCAGGCCGGTTTCAGCC
>NZ_JBFTOJ010000145.1:0-10625 GCF_056397905.1 Stenotrophomonas sp. 05L414_2 | reverse complement strand
GCGCAGGGCCGTTCACAATGGCTCAGCCAGACCGATTGCTGCCAGGACGAGTAGCCCGGGGTGCGCTCGCAGATCTCCAGCAACTGCCCGCGGGGAATGGTCGGTGGCGGATCGGCCGGGTCCGGCGACACCCCCTCGATATCGCTCCAGCCGGTGAATTCACCCTCGTAACTGGCCGCTGCCCTGCCATCGGCGATACACCAGGGGCACAGGTAATCGGGACGCAGAGGTGTGTAGAACGGCCCCCGGTAACGAAGCGTCCGCGACTGACCGCAGCAGTCACAGATCCCGTCGACCTCTTCGAAGGAGAGGGCGTAGGCGTTGGGGTGATAAATGAAAAGCGGTCGTTCCATCCGTGGATCCCTTCCCTGCCGACCAAGGTCGGCATCTACCAGAGCAGGTTCCGATAGCGCCGGACCACGTCCGGCGGACGCCAGAACCGGCCGTCAGGCCTTGTCGGCGTCGGTGGTGAAGCTCTCGCCGCAGCCGCACTCGGCGGTGGCATTCGGGTTGCTGAACGTGAAGGTCTCGCTCAGGCCGTGCTTGCCGAAGTCGATCACGGTGCCGTCCACCAGGGCCAGGCTCTTGGCATCGACATAGATCTTTACCCCGTCCTGGTCGAACACGGTGTCGTCCGCGCGCTCCTCGCGGGCCAGGTCGGTGATGTGGCCCCAGCCCGAGCAGCCGGTCTTGGTCACGCCAAAACGCAGGCCCAGCGCGCCGGGGGTCTGGGCGACAAAGCGCTGCACGCGCTCAAAGGCAATAGGGGTCAGGCTGACAGCCATGGTGGATCACTCCAGAGGTACCGGGACATTATAGGGAGCCGATGACCGCAGAAATGCCTCGCAAGCAGAACGCTGCAACCGGTAAACTCCCGTGTTCATAGATCGAGTCGATCAGCAGAGGATTCAAGTCATGACGGTGGTCAGCGTTGAACATGCGCTTGCCGGGAAGATCCCGGAAGGTGGCGAAGTCACGGTACGCGGTTGGGTGCGCACGGTGCGCGGTTCAGCAAATCTGGCTTTCGTGAATGTGACCGACGGCTCCTGCTTCGCCCCGATCCAGGTCGTGGCCGGCGACGGGCTGGCCAACTTCGACGAGATCAAGCGCCTGACCACCGGCTGCTCGCTGGTGGCCACCGGCACACTGGTGAAGTCGCAGGGCAAGGGCCAGTCGTTCGAGATCCAGGCCAGCGCGGTCGAGGTGGTCGGCTGGGTCGAAGACCCGCTCACCTACCCGATCCAGCCCAAGCCGATGACGCCGGAGTTCCTGCGTGAAGTGGCGCACCTGCGCCCGCGCACCAACCTGTTCGGCGCGGTCACCCGCATCCGCAACTGCCTGGCCCAGGCCGTGCACCGCTTCTTCCACGAGAACGGCTTCAACTGGATCAGCACCCCGATCATCACCACCTCCGACGCCGAAGGCGCCGGCCAGATGTTCCGCGTGTCCACCCTGGACATGGTGAACCTGCCGCGTGACGCCCAGGGCGGGATCGACTTCAGCCGCGACTTCTTCGGCAAGGAAACCTTCCTGACCGTGTCCGGCCAGCTGAACGTCGAGGCCTACTGCCTGGCGCTGAGCAAGGTGTACACCTTCGGCCCGACCTTCCGCGCCGAGAACAGCCACACCACCCGCCACCTGGCGGAGTTCTGGATGATCGAGCCGGAAATCGCCTTCGCCGACCTGGCCGAAGACGCACGCCTGGCCGAGGAATTCCTGAAGTACCTGTTCCGCGCGGTGCTCAACGAGCGCGGCGACGACCTGGCCTTCATCGCCGAGCGCGTGGACAAGAACGCGATCACCAAGCTGGAAGACTTCATCAACGCGCCGTTCGAACGCATCGATTACACCGATGCGGTCAGCCTGCTGCAGAAGTCCGGAAAGAAGTTCGACTTCCCGGTCGAATGGGGCCTGGACCTGCAGACCGAGCACGAGCGCTGGCTGACCKAGGAACACGTCGGTCGCCCGGTGGTGGTGACCAACTACCCCGAGCACATCAAGGCCTTCTACATGCGCCTGAACGATGACGGCAAGACCGTCGCGGCGATGGACGTGCTGGCCCCGGGCATCGGCGAGATCATCGGTGGCAGCCAGCGCGAAGAGCGCCTGGACGTGCTGGATGCACGCATGGCGCAGTTCGGCCTGGATCGCGAGCACTACAGCTGGTACCGCGATTTCCGCCGCTACGGCTCGGTACCGCACGCCGGCTTCGGCCTGGGCTTCGAGCGCCTGGTGGTGTACGTCTGCGGTCTGTCCAACATCCGCGATGCGATCCCCTACCCGCGCGCCCCGGGCAGCGCGGACTTCTAAGCCCACACGCACGACCACGGAGGTACTGCCCCCATGACCCTGTTCTTCGCCCTGTGTTTCGTCGGCGTTGCAGTGGCCGGGTTCAGTGCCTTCGTGATTTTCTGGCCGCTGACCCTGGTGCATGTGCGCGATCGCCATCCGGCGCTGGCGCAGCGCTTCGGCAGTGGCGCCTTCCTCAAGCCCGATGCGCTGGGCTGGCTGCTGCGGCGCGAATACCGCACCCAGCCGGACCGCTCGCTGTCCGGGCTGGCGACGCCCGCCTGGGTATCGCTGCTGACCCTGCTGGCCGGACTGGGCATGGCTGCCCTGCTCTGGCTGGCCTCGCTCTGGTAAGACACACATGAACGACCTTTCCCACGTCCGCGACAGCTGGTGGCTGGCCAGCCTCGGCAACACCCTGATCTGGGCMCGCCTGCGCRTSCGCSMGGCCGGCACYGCCGAAGTGCTGGACAGCGAYGGCAAYACGCTGAGCTAYGACAGCGAAGACACYGCRCGCTCGCAGCTGTTCGAYGCCGAGTTCGTCGAGTACGACGGCCTGGATGAAGAAGATGCGCTGGTGCGCGGCTTCTCGCTGCATGAAGTGCAGCCACCGCAGGCAGGCAGCGACGAAGGCCTGCGCGGGCGCATGGTGCAGTCGCTTGGCAGCCGCGCCTGAGGCCAACCGATGTTCACCCCGCGCGCTTTCGCCGAGACCGACCTGCTGTGGCTGGATCGCCTGCTGGCGCGTGATCCGTTCGTCACCGTGCTTACCGCCGGTGGCGATGGCCTGCCGGAACTGACCCGGCTGCCGGTGCTGTACCAGCGCGACGGCGACCACATCGAGCTGCGCGGCCACTGGGCCCGTGCCAACCCGCAGGCACGCCACAGCGGTGCGGCCAAGGTGCTGGTGGAGGGGCCGCATGGCTATGTATCGGCCAGCTGGTATCCGGACAAGGAACCGATGGCACGGGTGCCCACCTGGAACTACGCCGCCGCCGAGTTGCGCGGCCAGTTGCAGCCCTTCGACGATACCGATGCCCTGGCCCAGCTGGTCAGCGATACCGGCGACCACTTCGAAGCCAGCGTCGGCCAGGACTGGCGGTTCGAACCCGAGCGTGACGACCACCGCCGCCAGCTGCGCGGCATCGTCGGCTTCCGTTTTACCGTCGAACAGGTGCAGCTGACGCTGAAGCTGAGCCAGAACCACCCCGAGGCCAACCAGCAAGCGGTGATGGCCGAACTGGAACGCCTGGACAATCCCCATTCCACCGAACTGGCGCAGTGGATGCGCCGGTATCGCGACGAAGCCGCCGCAGGCAGCTGAGCGCTCTGTTTCCCGCGACGACGCGGCCAGAACGGCCGCGCCTTGCCCCCACCCGACGTCAGGGACCCCGAACATGAAAGACATCCACAAGCTGCTGCAGAACAACCGCGAATGGGCTGACCGGATCGAGAAGGAAGATCCTGACTTCTTCCATCAGCTGGCCAAGCAGCAGCATCCGGAATACCTGTGGATCGGCTGTTCCGATTCGCGCGTGCCGGCCAACCAGATCATCGGCATGGCCCCGGGTGAGGTGTTCGTGCATCGCAACGTGGCCAACGTGGTGGTGCATACCGACCTGAACTGCCTCAGCGTGATCCAGTACGCCGTGGACCAGCTGAAGGTGAAGCACATCCTGATCGTTGGCCATTACGGCTGCGGCGGCGTGCACGCCAGCCTGAACAACACGCGGGTGGGCCTGGCCGACAACTGGCTGCGCCATGTCGGTGACGTGGCACAGAAGCACGCCGCGATCATGGATGCGATCGAGGAGCCGGAGCTGAAGCATGCCCGCCTGTGCGAACTGAACGTGATCGAGCAGGTGGTCAACGCCTGCCGCTCGACGATCGTGCAGGACGCCTGGGCCCGCGGCCAGAAGCTGATGGTGCACGGCTGGGTGTACAGCCTGAAGGACGGCCGCGTGCGCGAAATGGGCATCGACGTGGGCGCACCTGAAGAACTGCAGCCGGCCTACGAGAAGGCCCTGTCCTACGTTCCGCGCCGCGGCCGGCGCGACTGACCCTCCCTTACGGACACCCCCATGCTTGCCTCCCCCATCAACCTGCTGGGCTGGATCGAGGAAAACCGGCATCTGTTGAAGCCGCCGGTCGGCAACAAGATGATCGACAACGGCGATTTCATCGTGATGGTGGTCGGCGGGCCGAACAGCCGCACCGATTTCCACTATGACGAAGGCCCGGAGTGGTTCTACCAGCTGGAAGGCGAGATGGTGCTGAAGGTGCAGGAGGATGGCGCGGTGCGCGATATCCCGATCCGTGCCGGCGAAATCTTCCTGCTGCCGGGCAAGGTGCCGCACTCACCGCGGCGCCCGCCCGGTGGCATCGGCCTGGTGGTCGAGCGCAAGCGCTTGCCGCATGAACGCGATGGCGTGATCTGGCATTGCGAGCGCTGCAACCACAAGCTGTACGAAGAGTACTTCACGCTGCAGAACATCGAGACCGACCTGCCGAAGGTGTTCGCGCACTACCAGGCCAGCCTGGAACTGCGCACCTGCAGCGCGTGCGGCCACGTGGATCCGTTGCCGGCGCCAGTGGCGGCCTGACGGCGCTCCGCCCCCGGTAGATGCCCACCTTGGTGGGCGCTTGTTCGCACGTGCGCCAACCAAGGTTGGCCACTACCGGATCAAGCGGCGCTGGCGCTGGGTGCGCAGCTACCGGGTGATGCCCCAGGCGCTACACTGGCAACCCCGTTGCAGCCTGTTGCCCGACCATGTCCGACCTGCTCAGCCGCACCCACGCCATTGCCCTTGATGCCGCCGATCCGCTGCGGCCGTTGCGGCAGGAATTCCTGATTCCGCGCCACGGTGGCGGTGAGCAGACCTACTTCGTCGGCAACTCGTTGGGCCTGCAGCCGCGCGGCGCACAGGCTGCAGTGCAGGAAGTGATGAAGCAGTGGGGCGAACTGGCGGTGGAAGGCCACTTCACCGGGCCGACCCAATGGCTGTCATACCACCGCCTGGTCAGCGCACAGCTGGCCCGCGTGGTCGGCGCGCTGCCCAGCGAAGTSGTGGCRATGAACACSCTSAGCGTSAACCTGCACCTGATGATGGTCAGCTTCTACCGGCCAACGGCCGAACGCCCGGTGATCCTGATGGAAGCCGGTGCGTTCCCGACCGACCGCCATGCAGTGGAGGCACAGATCCGTTTCCATGGCTTCGACCCGGCCGACTGCCTGGTGGAAGTGCAGCCGGATGAAGCCAACGGCACGATCTCGATGGCCGCCATCGAACGCGCGATCGCCGCGCACGGTCCGCGCCTGGCGCTGGTGCTGTGGCCCGGCGTGCAATACCGCAGCGGCCAGGCCTTCGACCTCGATGCGATCACCCGCGCCGCACGCCTGCAGGGCGCACGCATCGGCTTCGACCTGGCGCACTCGGTCGGCAACCTGCCGCTGCGCCTGCATGACATCGCGCCGGATTTTGYCGTGTGGTGCCACTACAAGTACCTCAACAGCGGCCCCGGCGCAGTGGCCGGTGCCTTCGTGCACGAGCGCCATCATCGCGACACCACGCTGCCGCGCTTTGCCGGCTGGTGGGGCCACGACGAAGCCACCCGCTTCCAGATGGCACCGCAGTTCACGCCGGCGGTCGGTGCCGAGGGCTGGCAGCTGAGCAACCCGCCGATCCTCGGCCTGGCACCGCTGCGGGCATCGCTGGACCTGTTCGAACGCGCTGGCATGGAATCGCTGCGCAGCAAGTCGCTGGCACTGACCGGCATGCTCGACGCACTTGTACGCGCGCGCCTGCCGCAGGTGCTGGAAATCGTCACCCCGGCCGAGCCGGAGCGCCGCGGCTGCCAGCTGTCGCTGCGGGTGATCGGCGGCCGCGAGCGCGGACGCGCCCTGTTCGAACACCTGCGCGCCATCGGCGTGCTGGGTGACTGGCGCGAACCGGACGTCATCCGCATCTCGCCCACCCCGCTCTACAACCGCTATCTCGACGTGCACCACTTCGTCGAGGAAGTGGAAGCCTGGGCTGGCCTGTAAGCCGCCCTCCCCTACTGCTGGACAGTTCGTTGATCGCACATGCATCCCGCTCGCTGAGCATTGCCGGCGCCGGCCTGGCCGGATCCCTGCTGGCCATCCTGCTGTCACGGCAGGGATGGCGCATCACCCTGTACGAACGCCGTGGCGATCCGCGCATCGCCGATTACGAAAGCGGCCGTTCGATCAACCTGGCCCTGGCCGAGCGCGGGCGCAACGCGTTGCGCCAGGCCGGCGTGGAAGACGAAGTGATGGCGCGTGCGGTGATGATGCGCGGGCGCATGGTGCATCCGCGCGAGGGCGAGCCGCAGCTGCAGCGTTATGGTCGCGACGACAGCGAAGTGATCTGGTCGATCCATCGCAGCGACCTGAATACCACGCTGCTGGAACTGGCCGAGCAGGCCGGCGCCACCGTGCATTTCCACCGCCGCCTGCACACCGTCGATTTCGATGCCGGCTACRCACGCTTCATCGATGATCGTGACGACAGCCCGCACGATATCCGCTTCGATACGCTGGTAGGTGCCGATGGCGCCGGCTCGGCGCTGCGTGCGGCGATGAACCGGCGCGAACCGCTGGGCGAGGACATTGCCTTCCTCGACCATTCCTACAAGGAACTGGAGATTCCGCCGAGCGACGATGGCGGCTTCCGCATCGAGYGCAATGCCCTGCATATCTGGCCGCGTGGCCACTACATGTGCATCGCCCTGCCCAACCACGAGGGCACCTTCACCGTCACCCTGTTCCTGCCCAACGATGGCGATCCTAGCTTCGCCACGGTCACCACCGGCGCCCAGGCCGAAGCGCTGTTCGCGCGCGAGTTCGCCGATACCCTGCCGCTGATTCCCAACCTGCGTGCAGACTGGGAGCAGCATCCGCCCGGCCTGCTCGGCACCCTCACCCTGCAACGCTGGCACCAGCAGGCACGTGCCGTGCTGATCGGTGACGCCGCGCATGCGATGGTGCCGTTCCACGGCCAGGGCATGAACTGCGCGTTCGAGGACTGCGTGGCGCTGGCCCGCCATCTGATGGAGGCGGACGACCTGCAGAGTGCGTTCGCCGCATTCGAGGCCGAGCGCAAGCCGAACGCGCGTGCGATCCAGCAAATGGCGCTGGAAAACTATCTGGAGATGCGTGACAGGGTGGCCGATCCGGCCTTCCTGCTGCAGCGTGAGCTGGAACAGGAACTGCAGCGGCGCTGGCCCACGCGTTTCGTCCCGCACTACACGATGGTGACGTTCCTGCACACGCCCTATGCCGAGGCACTGCGCCGCACCGACCTCCAGCGCGCGATGCTGATCGCCGCCACCGCAGGCCACGACACCCTGGACAACATCGACTGGAACGCACTGGAAGCGCAGATCCATGCGCAGCTGCCGGTGCTGGAGGGTGCGCACTGATGGCMGACAGCTTCCTGTTCTACGACCTGGARACCTTCGGCCAGGATCCACGTCGTACCCGTATCTCCCAGTACGCGGCAATCCGTACCGACAGCGACCTCAATGAGATCGACACGCCGGTCAGCTTCTTCGTTCGCCCGGCCGATGATCTGCTGCCCTCGCCGATGGCGACGATGGTCACCGGCATCACTCCGCAGCAGGCGCTGGCTGAAGGCATCAGCGAAGCCGAGGCGTTCGATCGGATCAACGAGCAGCTCTCGCGTCCCGGTACCTGCGCACTGGGCTACAACACCCTGCGCTTCGACGACGAGTTCATCCGCTACGGCCTGTTCCGCAACTTCCACGACCCGTACGAACGCGAGTGGCGCAACGGCAACTCGCGCTGGGACCTGCTGGACATGCTGCGTCTGATGCACGCCATCCGCCCGGACGGCATCCACTGGCCCAAGCGCGAGGACGGCGCCACCTCGTTCAAGCTGGAGCATCTGGCCGAGGCCAACGGCGTGCGCGAGGGCGATGCCCACGAAGCGCTGTCGGACGTGCGCGCGACGATCGGCATGGCGCGCCTGTTCAAGCAGTCGCAGCCGCGCCTGTGGGACTACGCGCTGAAGCTGCGCGACAAGCGTTTCGTCGGCAGCCTGCTCGACATCACTGCATTGAAGCCGGTGCTGCATATCTCGATGCGCTACCCGGCCAGCCGCCTGTGCGCGGCACCGGTGTTGCCGCTGGCGGTACATCCGACCATCAACAACCGGGTGATCGTGTTCGATCTCGACGGCGACATCGATGACCTGCTGGAACTGCCCGCCGAAGTGATCGCCCAGCGCCTGTACCTGCGCGCCAGCGAACTGCCCGAAGGCGTGGCCCGGGTGCCGTTGAAGGAAGTGCACCTGAACAAGGTGCCGGCGCTGGTGGCCTGGAACCACCTGCGCGCTGATGACCACGCACGACTCGGGCTGGACGTGGCGGCGATCGAAGCCAAGGCCGAACGCCTGCGCGCGTTCGCGCCGCAGTTGGCCGAGAAGGCGCGCCAGGTCTACAACCAGCCGCGCGCGGCGAGCGTTTCCGATGTGGATGCATCGCTGTACGACGGCTTCCTCGGCGCCGGCGACAAGCCGCTGCTGGCACTGGCACGGACCACGCCCGCCGAGCAGCTGGCCGCACTGGAAGGCCGCTTCCGCGATCCGCGCCTGCCGGAACTGCTGTTCCGCTATCGCGCCCGCAATCATCCCGACAGCCTCGCGCCGGAAGAACGCGAGCGCTGGAAAGCCTATCGCCGCCAGCGCCTTTTCGGCGAGGAAGGCATGGGCGAACTCAACCTGGCCCAGTTCCAGCAGCAGCTCGACGCGCTGGCAGCCGAGGCGCCCGACGATGCCCGGCGCGCCGCGCTGCTGCAATCGCTGCGTGACTGGGGCCAGCACCTGCAGGAGGACCTGTGAGCACCTATTTCTCCGATGCCAGTTTCAAGTTCCTGCGCAGCCTGGCGCTGCACAACGACAAGACCTGGTTCAACGACCATCGCCAGCAGTACGAAGACCACGTGCGGCAGCCGTTCCTGCGCCTGCTGGGCGACCTGCAGCCGGCCCTGGCCGAGGTCAGCGGACACTTCCGCGCAGACACGCGTGGTGTGGGCGGCTCGTTGTTCCGCATCCACCGCGACGCGCGGTTCTCCAACGATAAATCGCCGTACAAGACCTGGCAGGGTGCGCGCCTGTTCCATGAGCGCCGCCGTGAAGTGGCCGCACCCTCGTTCTACGTGCACCTGCAGCCGGGCGAGAGCTTCGTCGGTGCCGGGCTGTGGCATCCCGAACCGGAAACCCAGCGCCGCGTCCGCCACTTCATCCTCGACAACCCGGGCAGCTGGAAGGCGGCTGCGCACGCACCGGCGCTGCGCAGGCGTTTCGACTTCGAGGAAACCGAGAAGCTGGTGCGCCCACCGCGCGGCTTCCCGGCCGACTTCGAGTTCATCGATGACCTCAAGCACCGCAACTGGGTGATGTGGCGTTCGCTGGACGATGCCACGATGACCGGCCCGCGCCTGCTGTCCACGCTCGGCAAGGATCTGGCGGCGCTCGGCCCGTTCGTGGACTACCTGTGCGCTGCACTGGATCTGGAGTTCTGACCGGCGCCGGTGGCATCGCTGGGATCACCCGCCGTTCACCACCGGCAACCGTACTTGCGGCAGGCTGTGCACCATGAAGAAGCTCATTGGCATCCTCGTTCTGCTGATCGCTGTGGTGGCCGCCTGGTGGTTCGGCGGCCCCTACCTGACCGTGCATGGCCTGTCCAAGGCCATCGAACAACGGGACACCGCCCGTCTGGAGCGCTACGTGGATTTCCCACGCGTGCGTACCAGCCTGCGCGCCCAGCTCAATGACTACCTGGTGCGCCAGGCCGGCCCCGAGGTGGCTGCCAGTCCCTTCGGTGCCCTGCTGTACGGGCTGGGTGATCAGTTGGGTGGCGCCGCGGTGGACACGATGGTCACGCCCACCGGCATCGGCGCGATGTTGCAGGGCCACGTCCTGTGGAAGCGCGGCCGCAACGAACTGCAGGGCGGCGAGGCTTTGGGTGCAACCGAGCCGGCGCGACCGCTGAAGAACGCCGAACACCACTTCGAAGCCCTGGACCGCTTCGTGGTCGACGTCGATCGCGGCCCCGGCCAGCCACCGTTGAAGGTAGTGCTGGAACCGCAGGGCCTGCGCTGGAAGGTGGTGGACCTGCAGCTGGGGATGTCAGGCACTCCGTAAGCGGTATGCCCACCTTTGAGGACACTGATACAAACGACTGCCAACCTAGGTTGGCAACTACCGAGACATGGCGCTCTGGTAGATGCCCACCTTGGTGGGCGCTGCTCTGGTAGATGCCCACCTTGGTGGGCGCTGCTCTGGTAGATG
>NZ_JBFTOJ010000144.1:0-16547 GCF_056397905.1 Stenotrophomonas sp. 05L414_2 | reverse complement strand
GCCCCGAGGTTGAATGGCGGCCAATGCCGGCCAGCGGCCGGCACTACCACCCTGCCGCTTTATCTTTTACAATCCGTGCACGTTTATCAGGCTAAGCCCGCGTTTCGACGCGGCTTTTTTTTTGTTACCCTTCGGGCCATCAGCGGCCCGATTCCATTGGAGACATCCCATGGCGCTGGAGCGCACCCTTTCGATCATCAAGCCGGACGCCGTTGCCAAGAACGTCATCGGCGAAATCTACGCCCGCTTCGAAAAGGCCGGCCTGAAGGTCGTGGCCGCCAAGTACAAGCAGCTGTCGCGCCGTGAAGCCGAAGGCTTCTACGCCGTGCACCGCGAGCGTCCGTTCTTCAACGCACTGGTCGAGTTCATGATCTCCGGCCCGGTGATGATCCAGGCCCTGGAAGGCGAGAACGCCGTCCTGGCACACCGCGACCTGCTGGGCGCCACCAACCCGAAGGAAGCCGCTGCGGGCACCATCCGCGCCGACTTCGCCGAATCCATCGATGCCAATGCCGCCCACGGCTCGGACTCGGTCGAGAATGCCGCGATTGAAATCGCGTACTTCTTCGCCGCCACCGAAGTCGTCTCGCGCTGAGAGTAATGCCGTGAACGAGGTCGTACAGAAAATCGCCATCCAGCCGCTGCCGAAGTCGGCACCCACGGCTGGCAAGCAGAACCTGCTCGACCTCGATCGCGCGGGCCTGGAGAAGTTTTTCGTCGAGGTTCTCGGCGAGAAGAAATTCCGCGCCCATCAGGTGATGAAGTGGATCCACCATCGCTACGTCACCGAGTTCGATGAGATGACCGACCTCGGCAAGGTTCTGCGCGCCAAGCTGCAGGAGCATGCCGAGGTCCTCGTCCCGAACATCATCTTCGACAAGCCCTCCGCCGACGGCACCCACAAGTGGCTGCTGGCGATGGGCGTGGATGGCAAGAACGCCATCGAGACCGTGTACATCCCCGACAAGACCCGCGGCACGCTGTGCGTGTCCTCGCAGGTCGGTTGTGGCCTGAACTGCACGTTCTGCTCCACCGCCACCCAGGGCTTCAACCGCAACCTGACCACCGCCGAGATCATCGGCCAGGTGTGGATCGCGGCGCGCCACCTGGGCAACGTGCCGCACCAGATGCGCCGCCTCACCAACGTGGTGATGATGGGCATGGGCGAGCCGTTGATGAATTTCGACAACGTCGTGCGTGCCATGAGCGTGATGCGCGACGATCTGGGCTACGGCCTGGCCAACAAGCGCGTGACCCTGTCGACCTCCGGCCTGGTGCCGCAGATCGACCGCCTGTCCACCGAAAGCGACGTGTCGCTGGCGGTGTCGCTGCATGCGCCGAACGACGAGCTGCGCGAGACCCTCGTGCCGCTCAACAAGAAGTACCCGATCGCCGAGCTGATGGCTTCGTGCGCACGCTACCTGCGCGCCAACAAGCGCCGCGAATCGGTCACCTTCGAATACACCCTGATGAAGGGCATCAACGACCAGCCCGAGCACGCCCGCCAGTTGGCGCGGCTGATGCACCAGTTCGACAACGCGGTGCAGGCCAGGGACTCGGGCAAGGTTAACCTGATCCCGTTCAACCCGTTCCCGGGTACCCGCTACGAGCGTTCCGAAGAAGCGCATATCCGCGCCTTCCAGAAGATCCTGCTCGACAGCAACGTGCTGACCATGGTGCGCCGCACCCGTGGCGACGATATCGACGCCGCCTGTGGCCAGCTCAAGGGCCAGGTGATGGATCGCACGCGCCGCCAGGCCGAGTTCAACAAGACGCTGCAGGCGGGGAAGGGGAGCGATGCCGCGGCCTGACCGCTTCTGGCTGGCGCTGCTTGCAGCCGTGCTGGCCCTCTCGGTCACCGCTTGCAAGTCGCAACCCAAGGCCAAGCTGGGCCCCAGCCAGGCGACGGTCTATTCGGTCCGCGACCCCGAAGGTGTTCGCCGGCAGGTCCGCGCCGCGGATCTGCTCGCCTTGGCCGCCCGCGACATGCAGAGCGGCAACCTCGATGCGGCCGAGCGCAAGACGCGCGATGCGATCAAGCTGGCGCCTGCCGACCCCGATGCACTGGTGCTGCTGGCCGGCATCGATGATCAGCGTGGCCGCACCCGACAGGCCGGGGAAGGTTTCCGCAGGGCCGCCGAACTGGCGCCGCAGCGGGGGGACGTGCTCAACAATTATGGTGCCTGGCTGTGCCAGAACGGACAGGCTGCCGAGTCGCTGGCCTGGTTCGATCGTGCGCTGCAGGCGCGCAGCTACACCACGCCGGCCGAGGCGCAGGCCAACGGCGGCAGCTGTGCGTTGGATGCCGGGCAGCTTGATCGCGCCGAACGCAACCTGCGTGCCGCCCTGTCCCAGGTGCCTGGCAACCCGGTCGCGCTGGAGGCGATGGCCCAGCTGAGCTTCCGTCGCGGCCAGTTCATGGAAGCTCGGGCCTTCGCCGAACGTAGGATTGCGGCTGCACCGGCCACGCGTTCCGTGTTACAACTTGCGTCTCAAATCGAGGCGCGGCTGGGTGATCAGGCAGCATCTGATCGCTATCTTCAGCGGATTCGACAGGAATTTCCGCAGGACGCGGGCTCCTAACTCCAGGGTTGATGCATTGTGATTGATGACCAGACTGTGAGCGATCTCGAGACTGTGGCCGGCTGCGGCACCCGCCTGCGCCAGGCCCGTGAGGCCGCCGGACTGACCCTTGAAGACGTCGGCCAGCGCCTGCGCATGCCGGTTCAAGTGGTGAGGTCGCTCGAGCAGGAGCAGTGGGAGAAGCTGGGGGCGCCGGTGTTCGTGCGCGGCCAGCTGCGCAGCTATGCCCGCCTGCTCGGCGTCGACGTCAGCGAACTGCTGGAACAGGCCCAGGTTGGACCGGTGGTTCCGCCGACGCTGGTCAGCCACACCCATACCCCGCGTGCGCGCCGGATCGCCGAGAATCTCGGCCGCCGTGCGCTGTATGTCGGTATTACCGCCGTGCTGGCGGTCCCGGTCTGGTTCGCCACCCGTGGTCACTTCGATGGCACCGCACCTTCGCCGAACACTGCCTCGCTGGATGTGATCCCGGCCGCCGTACCGGTTACCCCGGCCGGTCCCGGGTCCGCCGCCGCGGCACCCGCCGAAGTGGCGGCCGCACCTGTCACCAAGCCGACTGCTACCCCCTACGTTGCCTCGCTGGCCCCGGTGCCACGCGCTGCGCCGGCCGCTGCTGCCAACCTGGACATGCAGTTCAGTGGCGACAGCTGGGTCGATATCGCCGGTCCGGATGGCGGCAGCGTAGAGAAGGCGTTGATCAAGGCGGGCGAGACCCGCAGCTTCACCCCCGGCCAGGTGGCCCGGGTCACCCTGGGCAACGCCTCGGCGGTCCAGGTTCAGCAGAATGGCGCTATCGTCGATCTGACGCCCTATCAGCGAGCCAACGTGGCACGCTTTCAGGTATCCTCTGAAGGCTCCGTTGTCCCGGTTTCACACTGAGGCGCGGTTTCACCACCTTCGATAATCCCAATGGTCCCTCCCGATGGGCGGGGCGAGAGTACGCATGGCGATCGACGACCTGCTCGACGAGCACGAACAAAGTGAACGCGTCCGCAGCTGGCTGCGGAAGAATGGTGCCAGCATCCTCGGTGGCGTAGTCATCGCCATCGGTGCCATTGCCGGCTGGCAGTGGTACCAGAAGGATCAGGGCGGCAAGCTGGCTTCGGCCAATGTCGAGTACCAGAAGGCCCTGGTGGGCCTGCAGCAGAACAAGCTCGACGACGCTGCGAAGGCGGTCAAGGCGCTGGAGGCTGGCCCGTCCAGCATCTACGGCGACCTGGCTGCGCTGCAGCTGGCCAAGGCCCAGGTCGATGCCGGCAAGAATGAAGAGGCGCTGGCCACCCTGCGCGCGGTGAAGGTCGAAGGCGACCTGCAGCGCGTGGTCGACCAGCGCGTGGCACGCTTGCTGGTGGCTACCGGCAAGGGCGATGAAGCGATCAAGCTGCTGGGCAGCGCCACCGACAGCAGCAGCCTGGAAATCCATGGCGATGCGCTGATGGCGCAGGGCAAGCGTGACGCGGCCCGCGAACAGTATGAGAAGGCGCTGAAGACGCTGGACGTGGCAGCGCCGCAGCGGCGACTGCTGGAAACCAAGGTTATGGACGCCGGCG
Source organism: Stenotrophomonas sp. 05L414_2 (assembly GCF_056397905.1). NCBI lineage: Bacteria > Pseudomonadati > Pseudomonadota > Gammaproteobacteria > Lysobacterales > Lysobacteraceae > Stenotrophomonas > Stenotrophomonas sp. 05L414_2. The sequence continues at coordinate 12,414 of NZ_JBFTOJ010000144.1, read as the reverse complement.
GCACCGTCGCCGCCCCTGCGGAGTCGGTTTGATGAGTCAGAAGGTCATGATCACGCGCGTCGCCACCGTACTCCTGCTTGGCATGGCGCTGTCCGGTTGCAGCACCATGAAGGGCTGGTTCGCCGGCAAGGACGCAGCAGCGAAGAAGGCACAGGAGCCGGCGGAACTGGTGAAGTTCGAGCCGACCCTGAAGGTCAACAAGGCCTGGTCGGTCAACCTGGGCAAGGGCGAGCGCCGCATCGGCGTACGCCAGGGCCCGGCAGTGGCCAATGGCCATGTGTTCGCCGCGGCGATCACCGGTGGCGTGCACGCCATCGACCTGCAGACCGGCAAGAAGGTCTGGACCTGGGAGCCGAAGAAGGAAAAGAAGAAGGCCAAGCTGCGGCTGTCCGGTGGTCCGGGCGTCGGCGAGAACCTGGTGGTCATCGGTACCCTCGATGGCCAGGTGATCGCGCTGGACATCAACGATGGCAGCGAGAAGTGGCGCGCACGCGTGCCCAACGAAGTCATCGCCGCACCGGCCATTGCCCAGGGCATGGTCTTCGTGCGCAGCAATGATGGTCGCGTCACCGCGTTCGATGCCGGCAACGGCACCCAGAAGTGGTTCAACCCCAGCGAGCTGCCGGCGCTGACCGTGCGTGGCAACGCGGCGGTGGTGGCGGGTCCGGGCGTGCTGTTCATCGGCAAGGACGAGGGCAGCGTTGCTGCGCTGGCCATGCAGGACGGCCGCACGCTGTGGGACCAGAACGTGGGTACCGGCGAAGGCCGTACCGAGCTGGACCGCATGGCCGACGTCGATGGCGCCCCGGTGCTCGACGGCAACACGCTGTTCGTGAGCAGCTTCAAGAACCAGACCATGGCCATCGAAGGCCCGACTGGTCGCCCGATGTGGGCGCGTGACCACGGCGGTGCCGGCGGTGTGGCGGTGTCTTCGGGCAATGTTTTCGTTACCGACAACAAGGGCGGCGTGTTCGGCCTGGACAAGGCCAGCGGCGCGGCGATGTGGTCGCAGACCGCACTGGCCCGGCGCTCGCTGACCGGTCCGGCGCTGCACGGCGACTACGTGGTGGTCGGTGACTACAAGGGATACCTGCATTGGCTGCAGGCCTCCGATGGCGCGATGGCGGCGCGGGCGAAAAGCGGCGGTGATGCGCTTCTGGCCCAGCCAATCGTCGTCGATGGAGTGCTGCTGGTGCAGAACGTTGATGGCAAGCTGACCGCATTCCGGTTGGCAAATTAATACGGAGTAATCGCGATGCTGCCTTTGGTCGCCCTGGTTGGACGGCCGAATGTCGGCAAGTCGACCATATTCAATGCACTGACCCGTACACGTGACGCCCTGGTCCATGACCAGCCCGGCGTCACCCGGGACCGCAACTATGGCGTCTGCCGGCTTGACGAGGACAACCATTTCCTCGTCGTCGATACCGGCGGCATCGCAGAGGAAGAAGAAGGCCTGGCTGGTGCTACCACGCGCCAGGCCCGCGCTGCCGCTGGCGAAGCTGACCTGATCCTGTTCGTCGTCGATGCCCGCGAGGGCACCTCGGCGATGGACGATGAGATCCTGGCCTGGTTGCGCAAGCTGTCGCGCCCGACGCTGCTGCTGATCAACAAGATCGACGGCACCGACGAAGACACCGTGCGTTCGGAGTTCGCCCGCTACGGCTTCAGCGAGATGCTGACCTTGTCGGCTGCCCATCGCCAGGGCCTGGACGACCTGCTTGACGAGGTCATCCAGCGCCTGCCGGAAGAGGGCAGCGGCGAAGAGCTGGACAACGATCCGAACCGCATCCGCATCGCCTTCGTCGGTCGCCCCAACGTGGGCAAGTCGACCCTGGTCAACCGCATCCTCGGCGAAGAGCGTATGATCGCTTCGGACGTTCCGGGAACCACCCGCGATTCGATCTCGGTGGACCTGGAGCGCGATGGCCGCGAGTACCGCCTGATCGACACCGCCGGCCTGCGTCGCCGTTCGCGCGTGGACGAAGTCGTCGAGAAGTTCTCGGTGGTCAAGACCATGCAGTCGATCGAGCAGTGCCAGGTGGCCGTGCTGATGCTCGACGCCACCGAAGGCGTGACCGACCAGGACGCCACCGTGCTCGGCGCCGTGCTGGATGCCGGCCGCGCGCTGGTGATCGCGATCAACAAGTGGGACGGCCTGACCGACTACCAGCGTGAGCAGGCGGAAACGATGCTGTCGCTGCGCCTGGGCTTCGTGCCGTGGGCTGAATCGGTGCGCATCTCGGCCAAGCATGGCTCGGGCCTGCGTGAGCTGTTCCGTGCGGTGCATCGCGCGCACGAATCGGCGAACAAGACCTTCACCACCAGCGAAGTGAACAAGGCGCTGGAAGTGGCCTACGAGACCAACCCGCCGCCGACCATCCGCGGCCACGTCTCCAAGCTGCGTTACGTGCACCCGGCCGGCGCCAACCCGCCGACCTTCATCGTGCACGGCACCCGCCTGAAGGAACTGCAGGAGTCGTACAAGCGCTACCTGGAGAATTTCTTCCGCAAGCGCTTCAAGCTGATCGGTACGCCGGTGCAGTTCATCTTCCGCGAGGGTGCCAACCCGTACGAAGGCAAGAAGAACGTGCTGACCGAACGGCAGGTCAAGGCCAAGCGGCGCTTGATGAAGCACGTCAAGGGCAAGTGATTCACGAGAGGCGGCCGCAGGGCCGCCTTTCTCGTTGTGGCGATCCTGTCGGTAGTGCCGGCCGCTGGCCGGCAACCTCAGCCAGGCAGCCCCGGCACCGGAATCCGATAGATCACCGACGCAAACTTCGCGCTCTGCTCGGTGCCGACCACCTGGCCGCCCAGTGCTTCGGCAATCCGCCGGCTGGCCACGTTGTCCACCGCCACCGGGTAGCGATAGGCGACCGCAGCGAGCCGTTCCGCGCACCAGTGGACGACGGCGCGCACTGCCTCGCGGCCGTAGCCCTGTCCGTGCTCGCGCTCGCTTATCCAGATGCCAAGCTCGGGTTCGCCCTCGGTAGCGCGGTGCACGGCGGCGATGCCCACAAAGCGTCCGTCCTGCAGATGCCGGATCACGAACGTGTATTCCGCGCCTTCCTCGATCAGGCGCAGCCATTCCTGGCCGATCTTTTCGAATGCCGCAAAAGAGTCCGGCGGATCGAATGCCATGAAGCGGGTCAGCGTTGGCGTGATGCCGGCGAAGACCTCGGGGCCGTCGGCGCATGAGAACGGCCGGAGCACCAGGTGCTCGGTCTGTACGGGATTGATCGATGGTTTCACCGGCCAGAGGGTCCTACGCGCCGTCGGYTCCGTCAACATGGGGCCCGGCTCTACAATGGACGCCATGAGCATTCCAGAGCTTTCCCCCGAGCGGGCGCGCGCGCGCGTGGCCCATGGTGCGGTGCTGATCGACGTGCGCGAGGCGCACGAGCGGGCCGGCGGCATGGCCGAGGGCGCGCGTGGCGTGGCCAAGGCTGAACTTCTGGCCGACCCGGCCGCGCACCTGCCGCTACCGGAACAGGAAATCCTGCTGATCTGCCAGAGCGGCAAGCGCTCTTCCGATGCAGCGCAGGCGCTGCTGGATGCGGGCTACACGAACGTGACCTCCGTTGCCGGCGGCACCGTGGCCTGGCGCGAGCTGGCGCTGCCGTTGGTGCAGCCACTGACCAGCGCCGCCGACCGCGATTTCTATGACCGCTATTCTCGCCACCTGCTGCTGCCGCAGGTGGGCGAGGCTGGGCAGCGCCGCCTGCAGCAGGCTCGGGTGCTGGTGCTGGGCGCGGGTGGCCTGGGCGCGCCGGCTGGCTTCTACCTGGCGGCCGCCGGGGTAGGCCACCTGCGTTTTGCCGACCACGACCGTGTCGAGCGCAGCAACCTGCACCGGCAGATCGTGCATACCGAGGCCAGCGTCGGCCAGCTGAAGGTTGATTCGGCACGTGAGCGGCTGCTGGCGTTGAACCCGTCCATCGAGGTCGAGGCCGTGCCCGAGCGGGTCACCTCGGAGAACGTGGACCGCCTGCTGCAGGACGTTGACGTGGTGCTGGATGGTTCGGACAACTTCCCGTTGCGCTACCTGCTCAACGACGCCTGCATCAAGCACGCCACGCCGATGGTCTACGCCGCCATCGAGCGCTTCGATGGCCAGGTGAGCGTGTTCGATGCCGGCCGCCAGCGCGGCGTGGCGCCGTGCTACCGCTGCCTGTTCCCGGAGCCGCCGCCGTCGGAGTTCGCGCCGAACTGTTCCGAGGCCGGCGTGCTGGGCGTGCTGCCCGGCCTGGCAGGTGTGCTGCAGGCCACCGAGGTGCTGAAGCTGCTGCTGGGCATCGGCGAACCGTTGGTGGGCCGCCTGCTGCGCTTTGACGCGCTGGGCATGCGCTTCCGCGAGACCCGCATCGGGCCGGACCCGCAGTGCGCGGTGTGCGCGCCGGGCGTGCCGTTCCCGGGGTATATCGATTACGCCGCGTTCTGTCGGGGCGGGTGAGGGCGGGGCGGGGGCGGGGCCCTGGTAGATGCCGACCTTGGTCGGCGCTTGTGCCAACCAAGGTTGGCGCCTACCGAATCGGGTTGGCGCCCACCGAGGGGCGCGCACGGTTTCGGGATGATGCCTAGGGCCACTCCCGCTATCGTTCCATCTCCAAGACAATAAAACGCAACACACGTGCTATTGCCGTCATCGGTGTTGCTCTATCGTTGAGGCCGATTTCGATTTCCGGGGAACCCACCGCATGGCGGTAGAAGCAGCGACCAGCGAGCTGGTCAAGGTCGTCGCCCTGTTGGGCGCAGCGGTGGTGATGGTGCCGCTGTTCCGTCGGCTCGGCCTGGGCTCGGTGCTGGGCTACTTCGCCGCCGGCCTGGCGATCGGCCCGTTCGGGCTGGGCTGGTTCTCCGACCCGCAGGCGATCCTGCATACCGCCGAACTCGGCGTGGTCATGTTCCTGTTCGTCATCGGCCTGGAAATGCGGCCCTCGCACCTGTGGAGCCTGCGCAAGGAAATCTTCGGGCTGGGCACGCTGCAGATCGTCACCTGCGCGCTGGTGCTGACCAGCATCGCCAAGCTGTTCGGGCTGCCGTGGCAGATCGCCTTCATCGGCGCCACCGGTTTCGTGCTCACCTCCACCGCAGTGGTGATGCAGCTGCTGGCCGAGCGCGGTGACATCGCGCTGCCGTCGGGGCAGAAGATCGTCTCGATCCTGCTGTTCGAAGACCTGCTGATCGTGCCGTTGCTGGCGCTGGTCGCGTGGATGGCTCCGGCTGCGGGCAGTGCCGATGGCGAAGGTTCGCGCTGGATGTCGGTGGCGATCGGCGTGGGCGCCATCGTCGGCCTGGTGCTGGTGGGCCGCTTCCTGCTCAATCCGCTGTTCCGCGTGCTGGCCGAATCGAAGGCGCGCGAAGTGATGACCGCCGCCGCACTGCTGGTGGTGCTGGGCGCGGCGCTGCTGATGCAGCTGTCCGGGTTGTCGATGGCGATGGGCGCGTTCCTGGCCGGCGTGCTGCTGAGCGAATCGACCTTCCGCCACCAGATCGAAGCAGACATCGAACCGTTCCGCGGCATCCTGCTGGGCCTGTTCTTCCTCAGCGTGGGCATGGCGCTGGACCTGGGCGTGGTGGCCGGCAACTGGCCGATGATCCTCGGTCTGGTGGTGGCGCTGATGGCGGCCAAGGCGTTGTGCATCTACGTGGTTGCGCGCCTGATGGGCAGTGACCATGCGCAGGCGCTGGACCGTGGCGTGCTGATGGCGCAGGGCGGCGAGTTCGCCTTCGTGCTGTTCTCCGCCGCAGCCAGTGCCGGGGTGATCAGCCTGGACATCAATGCCAACTTCACCGCCGTGGTGGTGCTGTCGATGGCGCTGACGCCGCTGGTGGTGCTGGTCTACAAGCGCGTGGCGCCGACGCCGACCGTCAGCCTGGAAGGCGTGGATACCGCCGATGGCCTGTCCGGCAGCGTGCTGCTGATCGGCTTCGGCCGCTTCGGCCAGGTGGCCAGCCAGTCGCTGCTGGCCCGCGACGTGGACGTGACCATCATCGACAACGATGTGGAGATGATCCACAACGCCGAGCGCTTTGGTTTCAAGATCTATTACGGCGACGGCACCCGGCTGGACGTGCTGCATGCCTCTGGCGCGGGCAGTGCACGGGCGATTGCGGTGTGTGTGAACAATGCCGAGGATGCCGACCGCATCGTCGAACTGGTTGCTCATCAATTCCCGCAGGCCAAGCTGCTGGTGCGCTCGTTCGACCGCGAACATTCGCTGCGGCTGATCCATGCTGGCGTGGACTTCCAGATCCGCGAAACCTTCGAGTCGGCACTGCTGTTCGGGCAGGCGGCACTGGTGGAGCTGGGCGCGGACGAAGACGATGCGCGCGAGATTGCCGAGCAGATCCGCGAGCGCGATGCCGAGCGCTTCGAGCTGGAAATGGCCGGTGGCAGCCTGAGGGCCGTCCTGCGTTCATGAGGTTGCCGGCCAGCGGCCGGCACTACCGAAGCGGCGGCGGCCCGCATTCCCGGTGGGCGAGGGGGCGTGAATCGGGGACAATAGCGTCCCCGCCGCCCCACGCCCGCACCCGATGACCGACTCCGCCCCCCAGCTTCCTGCCCGCATCCTCGATGGCCGCCGYATCGCCGARGAMCTGCTCGACAGCCTGAAGGTGCGGGTCGACGCCCGTGTCGCCGCCGGTGGCAGCCGCCCTGGCCTGGCCGTGGTGCTGGTGGGGGGCGACCCGGCCTCGACCGTGTACGTGCGCAACAAGCGCCGCGCGGCCGAGAAGGTCGGCATCGAGGCCTATGACTACGATCTGCCGGCCGGCACCACCGAGGCCGAGCTGCTCGACCTGATCGACCAGCTCAACGCCGACCCGAAGATCAACGGCATTTTGATCCAGCTGCCGCTGCCGGGCATTCCCGACGCGCGCCGGCTGATCCAGCGCATCGACCCGCGCAAGGACGTGGACGGCTTCCATCCGGAAAACGTCGGCCACCTGGCCCTGCGTGAGTTCGGCCTGCGCCCGTGCACCCCGCGTGGCATCACCACGCTGCTGGGACACACCGACCAGCCGGTGCGCGGCCGCAACGCCACCATCGTCGGCGTCAGCAACCACGTCGGCCGGCCGATGGGTCTGGAGCTGCTGATTGCCGGCTGCACCGTGACCAGCTGCCACAAGTTCACCCCCAAGGACGTGCTGGAACAGGCCGTGCGCAACGCCGACATCCTGGTGGTGGCGGTGGGCCGACCGGACATCGTGCCGGGCGAGTGGGTGAAGCCGGGCGCGGTGGTGATCGACGTGGGCATCAACCGCTTGGATGACGGCCGGTTGGTGGGCGATGTCGGGTTTGAAGCCGCAGCGCAGCGGGCGAGCTGGATCACCCCGGTGCCGGGTGGCGTAGGCCCGATGACCGTGCAGGATGCCGCCGAAGGTTCATGAGGTTGCCGGCCAGCGGCCGGCACTACCCGCTTCGGTAGGTGCCCTGAACAGATCCCCGCCCGCGCGACACTGTGTCGCAGGATTACCTATTTCCGGTTACCAAAATTACTGTTCTTGGTCGCCAAAACAGGGTAAAATGTCGCGCTTCCCCACATCTCGGGTATGCCGATGCTGCGCATCCAGGCTGAAGCACTCACTTACGACGACGTCTCGCTCGTCCCCGCTCATTCGACCATCCTGCCCAAGGACGTCAACCTCGAAACGCGGTTGACGCGCGACCTGAAGCTCAAGCTTCCGATCCTGTCCGCCGCCATGGATACCGTCACCGAAGCACGCTTGGCCATCGCCATGGCACAGCTGGGTGGCATGGGCATCATCCACAAGAACCTGAGCGTGGAGCAGCAGGCCGCGGAAGTGGCCAAGGTCAAGAAGTTCGAGGCCGGTGTCATCCGCGACCCGATCACCGTCGGCCCGGAAACCACCATCCGCGACGTGCTGGCCCTGACCCAGGCGCACAACATCTCCGGCGTGCCGGTGGTGGGCAGCGACGGCCTGCTGGCCGGCATCGTGACCCATCGCGACATGCGCTTCGAGACCGAGCTGGACGATCCGGTCCGCCACATCATGACCAAGAAGGATCGCCTGATCACGGTCAAGGAAGGCGCCGCGTCTGATGAAGTGCTGCAGCTGCTGCACCGCAACCGCATCGAAAAGGTGCTGGTGGTCAACGATGATTTCGCCCTGCGTGGCCTGATCACCGTCAAGGACATCCAGAAGAACACCGACTTCCCGAACGCTGCCAAGGACATCGCCACCCGCCTGCTGGTCGGCGCGGCCGTCGGCGTCGGCGGCGATACTGATCGCCGCGTGGAAGCGCTGGTGGCTGCCGGCGTGGACGTGATCGTGGTCGATACCGCGCACGGCCATTCGCAGGGCGTGCTGGACCGCGTCAGCTGGGTCAAGAAGAACTTCCCGAACGTGCAGGTCATCGGCGGCAACATCTGCACCGGTGAAGCCGCGCTGGCGCTGCTGGACAGCGGCGCGGACGCAGTGAAGGTCGGCATCGGCCCGGGCTCGATCTGCACCACCCGCGTGGTGGCAGGCGTGGGCGTGCCGCAGATCACCGCGATCGACCTGGTGGCCGAAGCGCTGCAGGACCGCATCCCGCTGATCGCCGACGGTGGCATCCGCTACTCCGGCGACATCGGCAAGGCACTGGCCGCCGGTGCCTCCACCATCATGATTGGTGGCCTGCTGGCCGGTACCGAGGAATCGCCGGGCGAAACCGAGCTGTTCCAGGGCCGTTCGTACAAGAGCTACCGCGGCATGGGCTCGCTGGCTGCGATGGAGAAGGGGTCCAAGGACCGCTACTTCCAGGACGCCGCCACCGCCGACAAGCTGGTGCCCGAAGGCATTGAAGGCCGCGTGCCTTACCGCGGCCCGGTGGGCGGCATCATCCACCAGCTGATGGGCGGCCTGCGCGCCACCATGGGCTACGTGGGTTGCGCCACCGTCGAGGACATGCGCAGCAAGCCCAAGTTCGTGAAGATCAGCGGCGCCGGCCAGCGTGAGAGCCACGTCCACGACGTGACGATCACCAAAGAGCCGCCGAACTACCGCTCCTGATGCGATTCCGCACCGTCCTTGCGGTCACGAGCAGCCTGCTGATGGCAGGCTGCTCGTTGTCCGAACCGCCGCCGCGCTCCGGGTCTCCGGGCGCGGCGGTTTCGCAATTGCGGGACGTGCAGGCGTGTTCAACGGCATTTTCGCTACCCACCGGATGGCGCGTGCAGCCGCTGGGCGAGGAGCGTTGGATGCTGCACGGCACCGGCGCGCGCCCGCTGCAGGTAACACTGCAGTGCCGGACGCTTTCGCTCGATGGGCCTGCCGACCCGGTGCTGGAGCCCGTGCTGGGCCCGCTGGATACGGCGGCCATGAATGCCAAGCGCATCTACTGGGGCACGCCCACCGAGCCGCGCCATCAGGCAGTGGCAATCGAACGGCGCTGGATGGAAGGCTCGGAAGTGCAGGAAGCGGTCGAGCTGCCACGCATGGTCGAAGATCCGGCCGGTGCGCCGCACGCGCTGCTGATGCTGCGCTGGGACGAGGCAGATGCCTCACATATTCAACAACGCGAGGCACTTATCGCCTCGTTGACGCAGAGCCTTGAAGCTTCAGGCGCAGCGAAGAACACCACTGGAACGGCACCATGACCAACATCCATAACGACAAGATCCTCATCCTCGATTTCGGCGCGCAGTACACGCAGCTGATTGCCCGCCGCATCCGCGAGCTGGGCGTCTACTGCGAAATCTGGGCGTGGGACCACAACCCGGCGGAGATTGCCGGCTTTGGCGCCAAGGGCATCATCCTGTCCGGTGGCCCGGAATCGACCACGCTGCCGGGCGCCCCCGCCGCGCCGCAGGAAGTGTTCGACAGCGGCCTGCCGATCTTCGGCATCTGCTACGGCATGCAGACCCTGGCCGCGCAGCTGGGCGGTGCCACGGAAGCCGCTGACCAGCGCGAGTTCGGCCACGCCGAAGTAAACGTGATCAACCCGGATGCACTGTTCAAGGGCCTGAGCGACCACGGCGGCGAGCCGAAGCTGAATGTCTGGATGAGCCACGGCGACCACGTCTCCGTTGCACCGCCGGGCTTCACCATCACCGCCACCACCGACCGCATTCCGGTGGCCGCCATGGCCAACGAAGAAAAGCGTTGGTACGGCGTGCAGTTCCATCCGGAAGTGACCCACACCCTGCAGGGCCAGGCGCTGCTGCGCCGCTTCGTGGTGGACGTGTGCGGCTGCCAGACCCTGTGGACCGCCGCCAACATCATCGACGACCAGATCGCCCGCGTGCGCGAACAGGTGGGCGATGACGAAGTGATCCTGGGCCTGTCCGGCGGCGTCGATTCGTCCGTGGTGGCCGCGCTGCTGCACAAGGCCATCGGCGAGAAGCTGACCTGCGTGTTCGTGGATACCGGCCTGCTGCGCTGGCAGGAAGGCGACCAGGTGATGGCGATGTTCGCCGAGCACATGGGCGTGAAGGTGGTGCGCGTGAATGCCGCCGACCGCTACTTCAGCGCGCTGGAAGGCGTGAGCGACCCGGAAGCCAAGCGCAAGATCATCGGCAACCTGTTCGTTGAGATCTTCGACGAAGAGTCGAACAAGCTGAAGAACGCCAAGTGGCTGGCGCAGGGCACCATCTACCCGGACGTGATCGAGTCGGCCGGCAGCAAGACCGGCAAGGCGCATGTGATCAAGAGCCACCACAACGTGGGCGGCCTGCCGGAGCACATGAAGCTGGGCCTGGTGGAGCCGCTGCGCGAGCTGTTCAAGGACGAAGTGCGCCGCCTGGGCGTTGAGCTGGGCCTGCCGCGCACCATGGTCTACCGCCATCCGTTCCCGGGCCCGGGCCTGGGCGTGCGTATCCTGGGCGAAGTGAAGCGTGAGTACGCTGAGCTGCTGGCCAAGGCCGATGCGATCTTCATCGACGAGCTGCGCAAGGCCGACCTGTACGACAAGACCAGCCAGGCGTTTGCCGTGTTCCTGCCGGTGAAGTCGGTGGGCGTGGTGGGTGATGCGCGGGCTTATGAGTGGGTGATTGCGCTGCGCGCCGTGGAGACGATCGACTTCATGACCGCGCATTGGGCGCATCTGCCGTATGAGTTCCTGGGTACGGTTAGCAACCGGATCATCAATGAGTTGCGGGGGGTGTCGAGGGTTGTTTATGACATCTCGGGGAAGCCGCCGGCGACCATTGAGTGGGAATGAGTTGAAAGAACGAGGGCGCCGAGAGGCGCCCTTTTTTTTGGGTTCTTCTCCCGTCCGATAGGAGAAGAACCTTTCTTCTCGGGTTGTTTCATCTATAGACCTTTTTGGCGTCGGTCCTAGTCGACGCCACGCCCCGTCGTGGAGGGTGGCGAAACTCAACGATTGAGAAGTGCCGCTAGTTCATGGAGATATTTCGCCAAATAGGCCGGCGTGCCGAAGCATGATGGTTGCAGTGTTGATCTAGGTGAGCAAAAGCTCCTAGGATGAGCCCAGTAAAGAAGTTCAGCTCTACGCAAGCGATTAGTTCTGTTTAAGGGGAGGGGTATGGAACAAAGTGATGAAGGCAGGACAATCGACCTGCTTGCATTCCCGATAGACGTCGATAGCGTTCTGCAGCATCTACATAGGGACATGAGAGATGATTGGTTCGAAGACGCGCTCCAGCACCGAGATCTGTTCTCAAATAAATCTTCTCTGAGGGAAGTTCTTTCCGAGGTTCTGCTGGGCGGCAATGGACGCTACGTTCCATCGCAAAGCAATGTCTGCGACATCCCAAAGAAAGGCTTGGGTGTTAGATATGCCTTGGAGACGGATTTCTATGATCGATTTATATATCAGGCGATTTGCTCCTTCCTAATTCCATACTATGACCCGCTGCTTTCGCACCGTGTTCTTGGTCACAGGTATGACAGAAGGAGGCGCACGGATAAAGATCTGTTCAAAGGCAGGATTGAACTCTGGAAGACGTTTGAAGGGGTAACAAAAACCGCGCTAGGGAATGGCCAGGCGCTCTTTTCAACTGATCTAATTAATTACTTTGAAAACATATCGATAGATAGTATTCGTTCGGCTTTTGAGCGATTGCTACCTAGTGTAAAGGCTAGTGGTCCCGAAAAAGTACTTATTCGGAACGCAATCAACACCCTCTGCGAGCTGATGGTTCGCTGGTGCTTCAATGAGCGGCACGGATTGCCGCAGAATAGGGACGCGTCGTCCTTCATTGCAAATGTTGTTCTCGACTCTGTCGATCAAAGTATGGTGAGGCGAGGATTCGACTACTACAGGTACGTTGATGATATTAGAATAATATGTAATACCACGCGGGGTGCCAGGCGGGCCGCGGCTATTCTCATTGGTGAGCTTAGATCTGTCGGGATGAATATAAACTCGTCGAAAACAAAGATCCTTACGTCAGAAAGCTCGCAGGCTGATATAGATGAATTCTTCCCTAATGGTGACGACAGAAG
>NZ_JBFTOJ010000143.1:0-10766 GCF_056397905.1 Stenotrophomonas sp. 05L414_2 | reverse complement strand
CCCATGAACCGTGATCAACCTTCAGCAATCAACAGGAGAAGCAAAACTAAAGCACCCGTCGCATCGCCACCCGCAGGTGCATCGGGAATCCCAACGCGGCTTCCTCGGCCATCACCCCTCGCAGGCCCGCGCCCCACTCCGGCTCCGGCAGCAGGGTGAATCCTTCGCTGGCATAGAACGCCGCATTCCACGGTACATTGGACAACGTGGTCAGCACCGCCGCCGGATAGCCAAGCGCCTTGGCCTCGGCGAGTGCATGCTGCAGCAACGCCCGTCCGTAGCCACGGCGAGCATGATTGGGATCCACATCCATCTGCAGCACATGGAAATCGCCGTCGAGCGTACCGCCCAGCAGATAGCCGGCGATGCCGCCATCGGCGCCTTCGATGATCCACAACAGGCCACGCCGCAGTCCGGCCTGCAACGTGGGAAGGTCCAGTCCATGGCCGGCGAACACCGGGTACGCCTCGTGCCCGCGCAGCAGTTCACCCGCACGCTGTTCGATGCGGGGCAGCGCACTCAGTTCATCGACGCGCGGTGGCCTCGGCTCAGCTTTTCTTGATGGGGCGCTGCCAGCCATCGATGGTTTCCTGGCGCGCACGGGCTACGGTCAGCTTGCCGTCCGGCGCAGTGCGGGTGATGACCGAACCGGCAGCAATCGTCGCGCCTTCACCGATCAGCACCGGCGCCACCAGCGAACTGTTGGAGCCGATGAAAGCGTTGTCGCCGATGGTGGTGGTCGACTTGTTCACGCCGTCGTAGTTGCAGGTGATGGTGCCCGCGCCGATGTTGACCTTGCTGCCGATCACCGCGTCGCCCAGATAGGTGAGGTGGTTGGCCTTGCTGCCCACTCCCAGGGTGACCTTCTTGGTTTCCACGAAGTTGCCCACGTGCACGCCATCAGCCAGCACCGTGCCCGGGCGCAGGCGCGCGAACGGGCCGATCTGCGCCGCCCCCTCGCTGATCACGCCTTCCACATCGCAGTGCGCACGCACTTCGGTGCCCGCGCCGAGAGTGACGTCCTTCAGCCGGGTGAACGGGCCGATGGTCACGCCATCGCCGAGCACCACCTTGCCTTCAAGGATCACATCGACATCGATCATCACGTCGCTGCCGACGATCACCTCACCCCGGATATCCACCCGCGCCGGATCGCGCACGCGCGCGCCCTGGATGCACAGCGCGCGCACCGCGCGCCGTTGCCAGGCCCGTTCCAGCTGCGAGAGCTGCCACGGATCGTTCGCGCCTTCGGCGTCCTGCGCATCGGCCACCAGGGCCATCTCCGCCGGAGTGAACTCGCGGGCGGCAAAGGCGAATACATCGGTCAGGTAGTACTCGCCCTGYGCGTTGCTGTTGGACAGCTGCGACAGCCAGCGGCGCAGCGCCGTCGATTCGGCAGTGATGATGCCGGTGTTGATGATGCGCACCCGGCGCTGTTCGTCATCGGCGTCCTTCTGCTCGACGATCGCCCCGACCTTGCCTTCGGCGTCGCGCAGCACGCGACCATAGCCGGTGGGATCCTCGACATCGGCCACCAGCACGGCCAGCCGGCCCGGCTGGGCCAGCAGGTCGCGCAGGGTCTGCGCACGGATCAACGGCACATCGCCGTACAGCACCAGCACCTGGGCGGCGTCGGGCACCTCCGGCATGGCCTGGGCAACGGCGTGACCGGTACCCAGCTGCTGCGCTTGTTCCGCCCACAACAGGTCCGGCTGGTCAGCGAAGTAGCTCCGCACCTGATCCCCGCCGTGGCCGTACACCACGTGGATGGCGGCCGGCTGCAGTTCCCGCGCCGTGGCGATCACATGCGCCAGCATCGGCTGGCCGGCAATCGGCTGCAGCACCTTGGGCAGCACCGACTTCATGCGCTTGCCGGCGCCAGCGGCGAGGATGATCACGTGCAGGGGTTGGGTCATGCGGGCGGTCCACGATTCGATGGCGGTGATTCTAGAACGGAGGCCGTTAACATGGAGCCCCCACCATGACCCCGGCACCATGAGCCTGCTCCGCCAAGGCCGTTCCTATCTCGTCATCGGCCTGCTGCAGTTACTGCTGGACTGGGCGGTGTTCGTGCTGGCGACGGCGGCCGGCATGCCGGCTGCGCCCGGCAATGTCTGCGGACGCGTGGCGGGCATGCTGCTGGGTTTCTGGCTCAATGGACGCATCACCTTCGCCGACGCCAACGGGCAGCGCCTGGGCTGGCGCCGCTTCGCACGATTCCTGCCGCTGTGGCTGCTGCTGACCGCGGCCAGCACGCTGCTGGTGGCCGCCGCCGACCATGCGCTGGGCCTGCGGTACGCCTGGCTGGCAAAGCCGCTGGTGGAAGCGGGCCTGGCGGTGGTGTCTTTCCTGCTGCTGCGCCATGTCGTGTACCGGTAACGGCGTTTCCGCTGCGTTGTCGACACATACAAAAACGCCGGCACTGGGCCGGCGTTCCTGCTTGATGGCGCTGGACCTCAGTGCTTGAGGGTCTTGCGCAGGCGCTCAAGCGCCTGCAGCTGGACAACGGCCTCTGCCAGCTTCTGCTGGGCTTCGGCCACTTCCATCGCTTCGCCGCGGTTGGCCAGGATGCGTTCGGCTTCTTCCTTGGCCTTGCGGACCGAGGCTTCGTCGATGTCCTGTGCGCGGATCGCGGTGTCGGCCAGCACGGTCACCACCTGCGGCTGCACTTCCAGGATGCCGCCGGAGATGGCGAAATCCAGCTGCTCGCCGCTCGGCGTGGTCACTACCACCTTGCCCGGCTTCAGGCGGGTGATCAGCGGTGCGTGCTTGGGCGCGATGCCCAGTTCGCCCAGCTCACCGGTGGCCACGACCAGGGTCGCTTCGCCACGGAAGATTTCCTGCTCGGCGCTGACGATGTCGCAACGGATGGTGCTCATGTAACTCTCTTCGCTAGGGGGCGGGTCGAACCCACCGCAGGGATTCCGCAGCGGTGGGCGCAGGCCCACCCCGTGTCACGGTCGGGACGGGCGTGTGCCCGTCCCCGCCGCATCAGGCCTTCTCGGCCATCTTCTTGGCCTTCTCGACCGCTTCTTCGATGCTGCCGACCATGTAGAACGCCTGCTCCGGCAGGTGGTCGTACTCGCCATCGACGATGGCCTTGAAGCCACGGATGGTGTCCTTCAGCGACACGTACTTGCCCGGCGAGCCGGTGAACACTTCGGCCACGTGGAACGGCTGGCTGAAGAAGCGCTCGATCTTGCGGGCGCGCGACACGGCCTGCTTGTCTTCTTCGGACAGTTCGTCCATGCCCAGGATGGCGATGATGTCCTTCAGTTCCTTGTACTTCTGCAGGGTCTGCTGGACGCGCTGGGCGGTGTCGTAGTGCTCGTGGCCGATGACCAGCGGGTCCATCTGGCGGCTGGTGGAGTCCAGCGGATCGACCGCCGGGTAGATACCCAGCGAAGCGATCGAACGCGACAGGGTCACGGTCGAGTCAAGGTGGGCGAAGGTGGTCGCCGGCGACGGATCGGTCAAGTCATCGGCCGGCACGTAGACGGCCTGGATCGAGGTGATCGAACCATTCTTGGTCGAGGTGATGCGCTCCTGCAGGACGCCCATTTCCTCGGCCAGGGTCGGCTGGTAACCCACTGCCGACGGCATACGACCCAGCAGTGCCGACACTTCGGTACCGGCCAGGGTGTAGCGGTAGATGTTGTCGACGAACAGCAGCACGTCCTTGCCCTTGCCGTTCTCGTCCTTCTCGTCGCGGAAGTACTCGGCCATGGTCAGGCCGGTCAGGGCGACGCGCAGACGGTTGCCCGGCGGCTCGTTCATCTGGCCGTACACCATCGCGACCTTGTCCAGGACGTTGGAGTCCTTCATCTCGTGGTAGAAGTCGTTGCCCTCACGGGTACGCTCACCCACGCCGGCGAACACGGACAGACCGCTGTGCGCCTTGGCGATGTTGTTGATCAGTTCCATCATGTTGACGGTCTTGCCGACGCCGGCGCCGCCGAACAGGCCGACCTTGCCGCCCTTGGCGAACGGGCACATCAGGTCGATGACCTTGATGCCGGTTTCCAGCAGCTCGGTGGCCGGGGACTGGTCTTCATACGACGGAGCAGCGCGGTGGATTTCCCAGGTGTCGCTGGAGGCGACCGGACCGGCTTCGTCGATCGGGCGGCCGAGCACGTCCATGATGCGGCCCAGGGTGCCAGCGCCGACCGGCACGGAGATGCCGCGGCCGGTGTTGGTGGCCACCAGGTTGCGCTTCAGGCCATCGGTGGAGCCCAGCGCGATGCAGCGGACCACGCCGTCACCGAGCTGCTGCTGCACTTCCAGGGTGATTTCGGTGTTGTCCACCTTCAGCGCGTGGTACACCTTCGGCACCGACTCGCGGGGGAATTCGACGTCGACGACGGCGCCGATGATCTGAACGATCTTGCCCTGACTCATTGCTGCATCCTCTAAATGTGTGCTTTTAACGAACGCGGTCAGACTGCTGCCGCGCCGCCGACGATTTCGGAGATTTCCTGGGTGATCGCTGCCTGGCGGGCCTTGTTGTAGACCAGCTGCAGGGTTCCGATCAGCTTGTTGGCGTTGTCACTGGCCGACTTCATCGCCACCATGCGCGCGGCATGCTCGGAAGCGACGTTTTCCAGCAGCGCCTGGTACACCAGCGACTCGATGTAACGCGTCATCACGTGCTCGAGCACGGTCGCGGCATCGGGTTCGTACAGGTAGTCCCAGTCGTGGTGCGCAACCTGCTTCTCAGCGGCCGGCAGCGGCAGCAGCTGATCGAAGCTGGCCTTCTGCGTCATCGTGTTGACGAAGCGGTTGTAGACCAGGTACACACGGTCGACCTTGCCTTCGGTGAAGGCGTCGAGCATGACTTTGATCACACCGATCAGCGATTCCAGCTTCGGCGTGTCGCCGATGTGGGTCACCGTGCCGACCATGTTCACCTTGACCCGGCGGAAGAAGGTCGATGCCTTCTGGCCGATGGTCACCAGGTCCACTTCGGCGCCCTTGTCCTGCCAGGCCTTGGCTTCGCCAAGCATCCTGCGGAACAGGTTGTTGTTGAGGCCGCCGGCCAGACCGCGATCGGAGGAGATCACGATGAAACCGACCCGCTTGACCTGCTCACGCTCGACCAGGAACGGATGCTGGTAGTCGGTGCTGGCCTGCGCCAGGTGGCCGATCACCTGCTTCATCGCCTGCGCGTACGGACGCGAGGTCTTCATCCGATCCTGCGCCTTGCGGATCTTGGAGGCCGAGACCATTTCCAGGGCGCGCGTCACCTTGCGGGTGTTCTGCACGCTCTTGATCTTGGTTTTGATTTCGCGTCCGCTTGCCATCTTTTATTCCCGTGGCGCGGGGCCGGGGCCCCGCGTTGTTCAACCGTTTGATCGTCTGGTCCAGCGGAGCATCGCTCCGCTCTACAGGACCTCGATTACCAGCTGCCGGTGGTCTTGAACTCGACGATGCCCTTCTTGAAGGCACCTTCGATGTCGTTGTCCCAACCGCCGGTGGCGTTGACCTTGCCGATCAGTTCGCCCTGGGTATTGGCGAAATGCGCGTGCAGGCCTTCTTCGAACGCCAGCAGCTTGCTGACCGGCACGTCGTCGAGGTAACCCTCGTTGACGGCGTAGATCGACAGCGCCTGGTTGGCGATCGACATYGGCGCGTACTGCTTCTGCTTCATCAGCTCGGTGACGCGCTGGCCGCGCTCAAGCTGCTTGCGGGTGGCTTCGTCCAGGTCCGAGGCGAACTGCGCGAACGCAGCCAGCTCGCGGTACTGGGCCAGCGAGATACGGATGCCGCCGGACAGCTTCTTGATGATCTTGGTCTGCGCCGAACCACCGACGCGCGACACCGAGATACCGGCGTTCACGGCCGGGCGGATGCCGGCGTTGAACAGATCGGTTTCCAGGAAGATCTGACCGTCGGTGATCGAGATCACGTTGGTCGGAACGAACGCGGAAACGTCGCCGGCCTGGGTCTCGATGATCGGCAGCGCGGTCAGCGAACCGGTCTTGCCGGTCACCGCACCGTTGGTGAACTTCTCGACGTACTCTTCGGACACGCGGGCAGCGCGCTCGAGCAGACGGGAGTGCAGGTAGAACACGTCACCCGGGTAGGCTTCACGGCCCGGCGGACGCTTCAGCAGCAGCGAGATCTGGCGGTAGGCCACGGCCTGCTTGGACAGATCGTCGTACACGATCAGCGCGTCTTCGCCGCGGTCCATGAAGTACTCGCCCATGGTGCAGCCCGAGTAGGCGCTGATGTACTGCATCGCGGCCGATTCGGACGCGGTGGCAGCCACCACGATGGTGTGCGCCAGGGCGCCGTTCTCTTCCAGCTTGCGCACGATGTTGGCAACGGTCGAAGCCTTCTGGCCGATCGCTACATACACGCACTTGATGCCGGTACCCTTCTGGTTGATCACCGCATCGATGGCCAGTGCGGTCTTGCCGGTCTGGCGGTCACCGATGACCAGCTCGCGCTGGCCACGGCCGATCGGRATCATCGAGTCGACCGACTTGTAACCGGTCTGCACCGGCTGGTCGACCGACTTGCGCCAGATCACGCCCGGAGCAACGCGCTCCACCGGAGCGGTCAGCTGGGTGGCCAGCGGGCCCTTGCCGTCGATCGGCTCGCCGAGCGCGTTGACGACGCGGCCCAGCAGTTCCGGACCGACCGGCACTTCCAGGATGCGGCCGGTGGTCTTGGCGACGTCACCTTCGCGCACGTTCTCGTAGCCACCCAGGACCACGGCGCCGACCGAGTCGCGCTCCAGGTTCAGGGCCAGGGCAAAGGTGTTGTTCGGCAGTTCGATCATTTCGCCCTGCATCACGTCGGCCAGACCGAAGATGCGCACGATGCCGTCGGACACGCTGGTCACGGTGCCTTCGTTGCGCGATTCCGCGGCCAGCTTGACCTTCTCGATGCGGTTCTTGATCAGTTCGCTGATTTCGGAGGGGTTGAGCGTGGTTGCCATCGTCAAGTCCTAGTGCCGGCAGCGGGGCCGGACGTTAAATGAATTCA
The DNA here is from genome assembly GCF_056397905.1 of Stenotrophomonas sp. 05L414_2. Lineage (NCBI taxonomy): Bacteria > Pseudomonadati > Pseudomonadota > Gammaproteobacteria > Lysobacterales > Lysobacteraceae > Stenotrophomonas > Stenotrophomonas sp. 05L414_2. The sequence goes on along the minus strand of NZ_JBFTOJ010000143.1, from coordinate 3,776 downwards.
GTTAGCGAGCGCGGTCTGCAGACGGGCCAGCTTGCCCTTCAGCGAACCATCGATGACCACGTCGCCGGCGTCGATCACAGCGCCGCCGATCAGCGAGGCGTCGACCGCGGTGGCCACTTCGACCTCGCGGTTGAAGCGCTTGCGCAGCGCGGCCTTGATCGCGTCCAGCTCGGCAACCGACAGCTCGGCCGCGGAGGTCACCGTGGCCTTGACCACGTGCTCGGCCTCGGCGCGCAGGGCGTCGAACATGCCGGCGATCTCCGGCAGCAGCGGCAGACGATGCGACTCGGCAAGCACAGCCAGGAAGCGCGAGTAGGTCTCGCCGCGGGACTCCGGCGCCAGCAGGGCGATGGCGTCATCGCGACCCAGCTCCGGGTTGGCGAGCAGGGCCGCCACGCGCGGGTCGGCGGCGACGTGGGCGGAGAACGCCAAAGCGTCCGACCACGGCGCGAACGCGCCTTCGTCACGCGCGGTCGCGAAGGCGGCGCGGGCGTACGGGCGGGCAAGCGTGAGGGCCTGGCTCATCCTTAAATCTCCGAGGCCAGCTCGTCGAGCAGCGCCTTGTGGGCGTTGGCGTCGATTTCGCGCTTGAGCAGCTTTTCGGCACCGGTCACGGCCAGCGCGGACACCTGCTTGCGCAGATCTTCACGGGCACGGTTGGCGGCGGCGTCGATTTCGGCCTGGGCCAGGTCCTTCTGACGGGTGGCTTCGGCAACAGCTTCGTTGCGGGCCGCGTCGACGATCTGGTTGGCACGCGCGTGGGCCTGGTCGATGATCTCGTTGGCCTTGGTGCGGGCTTCCTTCAGCGCTTCATTGACCTTGTCCTGCGCCTGGGCCAGATCTTTCTGGCTGCGGTCGGCAGCAGCGAGGCCTTCAGCGATCTTCTGCTGGCGCTCTTCGATCGCGTTCATCAGCGGCGGCCAGATCTTGGTCGCGATGAGCCAGATCAGGGCGGCAAAGGCCAGGGCCTGGGCGATGAGGGTAAAACCGATATCCATGGGGTTCGCTCAGTCGGTTGTGACGGGATGGATGCGCCGCCACACGGGCGGCGCCTCCGAACCTTCATCCGCGACCAGGCGCCTGCGGCGCCCGGTCGTTTCACTTTCGCTGGATCAGCCAGCGATTGCCGGCAGGCGCGAGATGAACTCGCCGACCAGCGGGTTGGCGAAGGCGAACAGCAGGCCCACGGCGACCGAGATGATGAAGGCGGCGTCGATCAGGCCGGCGGTGATGAACATGCGGACCTGCAGGACCGGGATCAGTTCCGGCTGGCGCGCGGCCGACTCCAGGAACTTACCGGCCATGATGGCCAGACCCAGACCGGCGCCCAGCGCGGCCAGGCCGATCATGATGCCGACGGCGAGGACGGTGGAGCTCTGAACTTGGGCGAGATTGGTCAGGACGGCGAAGTACATGGTTTTCTCCAGGAACTTGATTGCTAAGGGTTTAGAAACAAACGGATGAAGGGTGAAGCGAAACTCAGTGAGCGTCTTCCGACAGGCTCAGGTACACGATGGACAGCATCATGAAGATGAAGGCCTGCAGCGGGATCACCAGCAGGTGGAACAGCATCCAGCCGAAGCCGGCGAACGCGCCTGCAAACATGCCGGCGATACCTGCACCGCCCAGCACCCAGATCAGCAGGAACACGATTTCACCGCCGAACATGTTGCCGAACAGTCGCATCGCCAGCGAAATCGGCTTGCTCAGCCACTCGACGATGTTCAGGATCAGGTTGAACGGCATCATCCACTTGCCGAACGGTGCGGTCAGGAATTCCTTGGTGAAACCACCAATACCCTTGGCGCGCAACGCGAAGAACAGCATCAGGAAGAACACGCTGATCGACATGCCCAGGGTGGCATTGACGTCAGCGGTGGGGACCGGCTTCCAGTACGGCACGCCCATCAGTTCGAGCGGCTTGGCGATGAAGTCGGCCGGGATCATCTTGATGAGGTTCATCAGGAGGATCCAGAAGAAGATCGTGATCGCGATCGGGGTCACCAGCTTGCTGGTGCCGTGATAGGTGTCCTTGGCCTGGCGGTCAACGAACTCCAGGCAGATCTCGACGAATGCCTGCCACTTGCCCGGCACGCCGGAGGTGGCCTTGCGGGTCGCCATCCAGAAGGCGACGACCATCACCAGGCCCATCAGCAGCGAGGTTACCAGCGTGTCCACGTGGATCGCCCACGGGGTGCCATGACCTGCAGTCAGATTGTGCAGGTGATGCTGGATGTAGGAGGTGGGTGTAAGCGCCTCGCCTGCCATGTGTCCGGAACCTTAAGTTAAATGAATTCGATTAGCGCCTGGCCATGGCCAGGACCTGGAACATCAGCCCGACGGCGATACCGGCCAACAGCGCCAGTGCAGGCAGCTTGAAGACCAGGAACCCCACCATCAGGACACCAAAAACGAGCGCCCACTTGGCCACGATCGCAACGATCAGGCGTGCCATGGCCGAACCGGCCCCCAGCGCACCACCACCCAGCGCCATCCGTGCCGCCACCCAACCACCGGCCGAAACCGCCACACCGGATGCCAGGGCACCAAGGGCATACTTCGGCCCCACCAGCAGGAAGGCCAGAGCCAGGACAGCCACCGCGGCCAGCGGGTAGACCGCGGCGCGCAGCATCAGTCGCCGACCCGTTTCTACGGAGTTCAGCACAGGACGTCCCGCGTGGTTACAAGTGGATGGCTGAGGCGACTACAGCAGGGGGGGCCTCATCGAGCCGCCAAATTATAGCAATGGGACAATTTGCGAGACAACCGCTGCCTGTTCATATCGGAACAGCGCAAGTTGCGGTAAGGGCTGCGGTTTTGCAGCCCACCACGGGGACAATGCCATCTGCGCGATGTTGCGGTGCAGCGCATTGAACTTTGGTCGCAGGCGGCGGAACTTTCCGCCGACGGCAGTGGTCCCATCTTCCGACCTGCCTGCAGCTACCTCGTCGACGCTTCGCCTGCAGGTCCCCATGATGGCCCCGAAGCGCCGCTCCGGGGCCATCTTTTCGCAGGGCGCTGACAGCGCTGAACCGTCCACATCGCGTGGACCATACCTTCACGAATGGTGGACAGCGACGTCCGGCAAAGTGGCCTTCATTCCGATGAACCACTGCAAGGACTCTTTCGATGCGCTCCGTCCCCACCCTGCTYGCCCTCTCGCTTCTCGCCGCCGGCGCGTCGTTCGCCTCCTCCGCCCATGCCGCCGAAGGCGATGACCGCTTCGCCCTGCGCCTGGGTGCGATGAACATCGACTCGGACAACACCCTGCGCGGCAACACCAATGTCGCCGGCCAGGACATCGGCTTCTCCGAGGACTTCAAGCTGGGTGGCAAGGAATGKGAGCCGCGCATCGACGGCATGTTCCGCATCAGCAACCGCCAGCGCCTGCTGTTCAACTACTTCAAGTACGACAAGGACCGCCGCGAGACGCTTGGCCAGGACATTTCCTTCGGCAACGTCAACGTGCCGGCCGACAGCTTCGTCAAGGCCGAGCTGAAGTACCAGGTGGCCAGCCTGGTGTATGACTACTCGGTGGTGGACACCGAGAAGTTCGATCTCGGCCTGCAGCTGGGTGCCGAATACGCCAAGGTCAGCACCAAGGGCTACGCCGACCTGGGCACGGTGTATGAAGGCCAGTTCCTGGACGAGAAGACCGACGGTGTGGCGCCGGTGGTCGGTGCACGCCTGAGCTTCACCCCGTCCGAAAAGTGGATGATCACCCTGCAGGGCCAGTACCTCAACACGCGCTGGGGCAGCTTCGACGACTACAAGGG
>NZ_JBFTOJ010000142.1:0-10822 GCF_056397905.1 Stenotrophomonas sp. 05L414_2 | reverse complement strand
CAACGAAACCCTGCGCTGCGTGCCGGCCATCTACGCGATGAAGGAATAACAACGCGGCCGCCTGCGGCCTGCGTTTCCCGCCGCCGGCATCCTCGGGTGCCGGCGTTCTTTTTTCTCTGGAGTGCTTTCCATGCAACAGATCGCCCTGGCCGTGATTGGCGGTACCGGTGTCTACAACCTGGCCAAGCTTGACGACGTGCAGACCCACGAAGTCGACACCCGCTTCGGCAAGCCGTCCGGCCCGGTGCGGGTCGGGACATTGCTCGGTCATCGCGTGGCCTTCCTTGCACGCCATGGTGAAGGCCATTCGTTGCCGCCGCACAAGATCAACTACCGGGCCAACCTGGCCGCGCTGCAGCAGATCGGTGCGCAGCGGGTGCTGGCGCTGAACACGGTCGGTGGCATCGGTGACGATTTCGGGCCGCGCGTGCTGGCCTGCCCGGATCAGGTAATCGATTACACCTGGGGCCGCATCAGCACGATCTGCGAAGAAGAGGGCACCGACGTGGTGCACGTCGACTTCGGCCATCCGTATACGCCGATGCTGCGCAGCAAGATCCTGGCGGCGGCGAAGGTGACCGGTGTGAAGGTCCACGATGGCGGCTGCTATGGCGCGACCCAGGGCCCGCGGCTGGAAACCATCGCCGAGATCGCGCGCATGCGCCGCGATGGCTGCGATCTGGTCGGCATGACCGGCATGCCCGAAGCGGCGCTGGCGCGTGAGCTGGGGCTGGATTACGCCTGCCTGGCGATCGTTGCCAACTGGGCCGCCGGGTGCGGTGATGGTGAGGAGATCACCATGGCCGAAGTGCTCGCCAATGTGCAGGCCGCCAGCAACGGACTTCCGGAACTGGTCGGCGAATTGGCGCGGGGGTGATTGTCTTCGCGTAACAAGCTTTGCATACTCAGCTTGTGCGCGGGTTCAGCGTACACCACCCATTCATTGCATAAGGTCACGCATCACCATGCCGAACGGTACCGTCAAGTGGTTCAACGACGCCAAGGGATTTGGCTTCATCTCGCCGGAGGACGGCAGCGCCGACGTCTTCGCGCACTTCTCCGCGATCAACTCCAAGGGCTTCCGCAGTCTGCAGGAAGGCCAGAAGGTCACCTACGACGTGACCCAGGGCCCGAAGGGCGCCCAGGCCTCGAACATCGTTCCGGCCGAGTGATCCACTCGATAGTGCGTTGAAAACCCCGCTTCGGCGGGGTTTTTTTTGCTGGCCGTGAAGATGCTCTTGCGGCGGGAGCGCCTGTCCTTGCGTGCGAATGTCCCCCGGCGCCGGCCTGCGGCCATCGCCTCCTCCTTTACTGCGCACGCAAGGACAGGCGCTCCCGTTGCGGAATCGCGCGCGCCAACAGAGGCCATGAAAGCTGAGCGCTGCCACCATTGGCGGCTCTCCTGCGAAGTAAAGGAGGAGGCAGCCGCGCAGAGGCTGCCGGGGGACATTCGCAGGAGAGCCGGCAGTGGTGGCGGAGCCCGGCACATCTGCTCGGAAGAGGGGCAGCTGATGTACCGCCCCTGCGCCGATGGCACAATGCAGGCATGACGGAACGACTGCGCATCGCCGTGATTGGATACGGCACCGCTGGCCAGGCATTGGCCATCCTGCTCACCCGTGATGGCCACGAGGTGGAGATCTTCGAACGCGTGCCGACCCCCGGGCCGGTGGGTGCGGGATTCCTGCTGCAGCCCAGCGGACTGCAGGTGCTGTGGCAGATGGGCCTGCTTGAGGCCGTGCGTGGCTACGCCATGCCGGTGCGACGGCTGTATGGCGATACGCCGTGCGAGCGCGCGGTGATGGACATGGGCTATGACGGCCTGGATGCGCGACTGCACGGCATGGGCATGCAGCGCGGGGCGTTGTTCTCGGTGCTGGACCAGGCGCGTGAAGGCGCCGGCGAGCTGCACGTGGGCACGACCATCGTCGAGGTCGATCACCAGCAGGGGCGGCTGCGCGACAGCGACGGTCGCACGCACGGACCGTTCGATCTGGTGGTTGCCGCCGACGGCGCCGCCTCCACGCTGCGCAACGCCGTCGACGGTGGCGCGGCGCTGGACCGGGTGTACCCGTGGGGCGCGCTGTGGTGCCTGTTGCCGGCCGAAGACTGGCCGCACATGCAGCAGCTGCGGCAGCGCTACGTCGCCGCGCGCAAGATGATCGGCCTGCTGCCGGTGGGCACCCGACCCGGTGACGACACGCCTCGCCTGAGCTTTTTCTGGAGCCTGCCGCGTGCGGATTTCGACCGCTGGCAGGGCGACGGCATGGCGCCGTGGCTGGAAGAACTGCATGCGCTGTGGCCACAGGCGGGCGCGCGCTTCGCCCATCTGCGCGACGCCGGTCAGCTGGCGCGTGCGGTGTACCGCGATGCCGTGATGAAGCGTTGGCATCAGGGGCGGCTGGTGCTGGCAGGCGATGCMGCACATGCGATGAGCCCGCAGCTGGGGCAGGGCGTGAACATGGCGCTGCTGGATGCACTGGCACTGCGCGACGCGTTACGCACCCACGGYGGTGGCGAACCGGCATTGCAGGCCTACCAGGCGCAACGACGTGCGCATGTGGCGGTCTATCAGCGCTGGAGCCGCTGGCTGACGCCGCTGTTCCAGTCCGATCGCGATGCGTGGGCAAAGGCGCGCGATGTGCTGCTGGGGCCGATGGGACGACTGCCTGGCGGGCGTGGGCACATGCTGCGCGTGCTCAGCGGCACCCAGCACGGATGGCTGGGCGCGTTGCCGCTCGATCCGGCATTCATCCAGGCGCTTGCCGCTGCGCCCCTGCCGCTACAGGGCGTGGAAATGCCGGCCACCGCGTGAAGCCTTTCGTTACGGCACTTAACGATTGCCTCACCCCGTATGTGCGACAAGAGATGAGCACGCGGCAGCCGCGTCGCCCGCTTTCCTTTTCGTGATCGATCATCGCGTGGCCCGGGTGGCGCCGCCGTCGTTGCCTGCTGCGGCCCGGATGCGCCGCACGATGCACGAGGAGGATGCCATGTTGTTCGCGGTCGAGAAGCTGGAATCGGAAATCTGCAAGCTGCGCGGTCTGCTGCGGATGCTGCACGAGGACCAGCCCGACGTACTGGAAGATGTGTTCGAGTTTCATGTCGGCAGTCTGATCAGCCACGCATCACCGGAAAGCCACGGCCATATCCGCGCCTGCGCGCAGGAAATGCTGATGGCGATACAGGCACTGCCGCGCCACGCCGACGAGGCGACGCAGGATTTCAGCCTGATGCACGGAATCGCCGCCCGCCCGTCGTAATCCCGCGCAGGTCTCGACGCGTCAGCGAACCGGTAGCGGCACTACGCTGTCTTCCACACAGGCGAGCAGCTGTTCGCCCGGCGCCAGTACAGGCACCACACCGGCGGTGAATGCCGAGAATGCCGGCAGGATGGTCACGCCCTGGCGCAGCCAGAACGCGGGGAAGCGCCGACGCAGTGCCGGCAACGCAACCTGCGGATGCACATGGCCCGCCAGCACGTGCGCGGAGGCATCGGCCAGCGGCTCGTGCCGCAGCAGGAACGGTCCCCATCGCGCGTCGTCATGCATCTGCACCTGCAGCGCCGCCTTCGGCAGATCCCGGTCGTGATTGCCGCGCACCACGTGGATGTCCAGCGCCGCGTGATGTTCGCGCCAGCCAAGCCATTGCTGATACCAGGCCGCGCGATGCGCCGGGCCGTGCAGGACGTCGCCGAGAATCCACAGTTGTCGGCACTGGTGCGTGGCCACCAGGTCCTGCAGGCGCTGCAGGTCATTGCCGGTGCCGCCCGACGGCAGGGCGATTCCCGCACGCCGGAACACGTCCGCCTTGCCCAGGTGCAGGTCGGCGATCAACAGCGCGCGCTGCGCCGGCCACAGCAGCGCCCGGCCGCCGAGCAGAATCATCGACTCACCTCCCAGCTGCAGCGGAAGATCAGCGGCCATGGCGGCGCTCCAGCTGCTGCGCGGCACGCTGCACGCGCGTGCGCCAGTCTTCATTGCTGAACTGCCCACGCAGGCGTTCGGCCCACAAGGGAAATGCCAGCGGGGTCAGTGATGAGGGCCGCTGAAGGGACAACGAACGTGTGGCGATGCGTACCAGCACTTGCTGCAACCCGGGCAGGTCGAGGCTGTCGTGCAGTACTTCCTGCTCGGCCAATGCCAGCAGCAGATGCTCCGGGTCGTGCTCGCGCAGCACGTCATGCAGCAGTCCGGCGGAGGCCTGCAGCTGGCGCAGCGAGCGTGGCATGCCACCCGGCAGGCTGGGTACCAGCAGGCCCGCTACGCGCGCGATGCCGCGGAACTGGCGGCGCGCCAGCTCGCCCAGGTTCACCGCTGCGCGCAGGTCCTGCAGCAGATCGCCAGCATCCAGCATTGCCCGCCAGTCCTGTTCCTGCAGATCCACCGGCGTGGCCGGAGCGAGCACCAGGCCATGGTCATTCACTGCATAGCCGATGCTGTTGCGTTGCCGACGGGTGCAGCGAAGGGCCAGCAGCGCGGCCAGCGCTTCGTGCACATGGCGGCCCGCAAAGGGATAGACGAACAGGAACTGGCCTTCGCGTCGGCGCACGTTTTCCACCAGCAGGTGGTCGGGCGATGGCGCCGCAGACAGCTGCGACTGCAATGCCAGCAGCGGTGCAAGCCACCGCGACTCCGCGCTCTGGTCGGCGCCTGACAGCACCTTTTCCAGTTCGCGGCCCAAGGGCATCGACAGTGGCAGTTGACCGCCCTGCCAGCGCGGTACCACGCCATCACCACCACCGCGCGCCACGCGCACGAACGCGGTCATGTCGCGAAGCTGCACCAGCTCCAGCAGCCGCCCCGCAAACTGGAAACGGTCGCCGCGGCGCAGGCGGCTGGCGAACTGCTCTTCCACCGCGCCCAGGCTGCCGCCACGCAGGAACTGTACGCGCACGCTGCCGTCGCTGCTGATGGTGCCGATCGACAGCCGATGGCGCAGCGCCTGGCGGCGATCGGGCATGCGGTACACGCCGTCGGCATCGCGTACCACCTTGTGGAACTCCGGGTACCGGGACAATGCACGTCCGCCCTGCACGATGAAATCGATCACCGCATTCCACTGTGCGTCCTCCAGCGCGGCGAAGGCATGCGTGCCACGGACCTGTTCCAGCAGTGCATCGGCGTTGAAGCCGCCCGCCAGCGCGCGGCTGACGGCGTGCTGGGCCAATACGTCCAGCGACAACGTGGGAGGACGTCGCGCTTCGATCACCCCGTCATGCAACGCGTGCCGGGCCGCCGCGTACTCGGCCAGTTCCAGCGCATGGCTGGGAATGCACAGTATCTGGCCGCTGGCACCGGGCCGATGACGTGCACGCCCAGCGCGCTGGCGCAGGCGCGCCACGCCCTTCGGGCTGCCCAGCTGCAGCACCTGGTCCACTTCCGGAAAGTCCACGCCCAGATCCAGGCTGGAGGTGGCCACCACGCAGCGCAGCGTGCCCGCACGCAGTCCGTCCTCGACCTGCTGTCGCAGCGTGGGATCCAATGATCCATGGTGCAGGGCGAGCGTGCCGGCATCTTCCGGCCACACGGCTGCGAGGGCCTGGTGCCACAGTTCCGCCTGCGCACGGGTATTGGTGAAGAGCAGGCTGCTGCGTGCACGGAACAGCGCGTCGAGCACGCGCGGAAGCTGGGAAAGGCCAAGATGCCCGGCCCATGGAAAGCGTTCGCCGGGTTCGGGCAGCAGGCTGCGGATCGTCACCGGCCGCTGCCGTGCACCTTCCACGATCGTTGCCTGTGGACGGTGTGGCAGCAGTACGTCGCGTGCCTGTGGCAGGTTGCCCAATGTGGCCGACAGCCCCCACAGCTGCATCGCCGGGGCTGCCTCACGCAGCAGCGCCAGATTCAACTGCAGCAGCACGCCGCGCTTGTTGCCCAGCAGTTCGTGCCATTCGTCCACCACCACGCAGCGCAGTTGGCGCATGCGCTCAAGGGTGTCGGGATAGCTGAGCAGCAGCGCCAGCGACTCCGGCGTGGTGACCAGCACGTCGATGCGACCTTCGCGGGCCAGGCGCCGGTCGCGGTTGCTGGCATCGCCGCTGCGCAGCCCCACGCGCCAGCTCAGGCCAAGGCCGTCGATCGGTGCCTGCAGCGCACGTGCGGTATCGCTGGCCAGCGCACGCAGCGGCGTTACCCACAGCACCTGCAGCGGGCGTACCGCGCTGGCGCGACGCGGTGCGGGGGGCGGGTCGAGCATCGCCTGCAACAAGGGGCCGCCGAACATGGCAAGGGTCTTGCCGCTGCCGGTGGGCGTGTGCAGCAGGCCAGATTCGCCCGCCAGGTAATGACGCCACATGGCGTGCTGGAAGGGCAGGGGGCGCCAGCCGCGGCTGCCGAACCATGCGTGCAGGCGCTGCAGCGCATCGCTGCGCTTCATCGCGCCAGCGCCTGCAACTGGGCCAGGTGGTCGGCTTCGGCAGCCGGCTTGTCGTGGCGCCAGCGCAGGATGCGTGGAAAGCGTACGGCGATGCCGGACTTGTGGCGCGCGCTGCGGTTGACTGCTTCGAAACCAAGTTCGAACACCTGTTCAGCACTTACGCTGCGCACCGGGCCGAAGCGTTCACGCGTGTGCGCGCGGATCCAGCGGTCGAGGGCGAGGATTTCCTTGTCGTCCAGACCGGAATAGGCCTTGGCTACTGGAACCAGTGTCTCGCCGTCCCAGACGCCGAAGGTGTAGTCGGTATACAGCGTGCTGCGCCGACCATGGCCTGCCTGCGCGTACAGCAACACCGCATCGATCGTGAGCGGTTCGACCTTCCACTTCCACCAGTCGCCACGGCGACGCCCGGACTGGTAGACCGAATCACGACGCTTGAGCATCAGCCCTTCCACGCCACGCTCGCGCGATGCTTCGCGCAGCTGCGCGGCATGCTGCCAATCGTCGGCGTCTACCTCGGGCGAGAGCTGGATGCGCGGATCGCCGAGCGCGCCGACCACCTCGGCCAACTGCACGCGTCGCTGCTGCAGCGGCAGTGCACGCAGGTCCTCGCCGTCGCGTTCAAGCAGATCGTAGGCGAGCACGCGTACCGGCGTGTTGCGCAGGGTGGCGGCGCCGGGTTTGCGGCGCTGGATGCGGGTCTGCAGGGCGGTGAATGCACGCGGCAGATTGTCGGCGTCGTCCCATGCCAGCAGCTCGCCATCGAGTACGCAGCCATCGGGCAGAGACGCTGCCGCCTGCTCGATCTCCGGGAAGCGACCGTCCAGCCGCTCTTCGCCGCGCGACCACAACGCCACCTCACCCTGGCGCCGCAGCAGCTGCAGGCGGATGCCATCCCACTTCCATTCCAGCAGCCAGTGGCTGATGTCGCCCAGCCGCTCGGTAGGCTCGCCTTCCAGCGGCGAAGCGAGGAAGAACGGGTAGGGCTGCTGACGATCGGTCGGCAGTTCTTCGGCAGACAGCAAGGTGGTAAGCAGGCCGGGGGAGGGCACCCAGTCGCCGAGCATGCGCTGGGCGATGCGGGCGATATCCAGCCCGGACCACTCGGCCAACGCCTGCTGCACCACGCGCTGCGATACGCCAACGCGCAGCGCGCCGGTCAGCAGCTTGTTGAAGACCAGGCGTTCGGCCGATGCCAGCTGTCGCCAGCCGTCGACTACGGCGGCACGACGCACCGGCTCCGGCTGGTTGGCAACGGCAAGCAGGTGGTGTTCGATCCAGTCGGCCAGAGGCCGATCCTCGGCTTCGGTGGCCGGATCATCCAGCAGCAGGGTAAGCGTTTCAGCAAGGTCGCCGACCTGCGCGTAGCTGTCTTCGACCAGCCAGGGGGGCAGGCCGGATTCGTCGGCGATCCACGCCCGCAATTCGCCGCTGCCGGCAATCTTCCGCCGCGCGCCGCCCACTTTGCCGCCGCTGAGCAGGTACAGCGCCCATGCTGCGTCATGCGGGCGTGCGTGCTGGAAGTAATCGATCAACGCCGCGCGCTTGTCCAGCGTCGCCGTGCTGCGATCCAGCCGCTGGTAGAGCGCGGCGAAGGCCTTCATTCCTCGCCTCCGAAATCGGTGCGGAACGCTTCGGCCGCAACGCCGCGTTCGCGCAGGTACGGAATCAACGCATCGGTGTTGCCGTGGGTGGCAATGACCCGCTGCGCGCCGGTCTGGGTGATGGTCTGCAGCAGCGCTGGCCAATCGGCATGGTCGGAGATCACAAAGCCACGGTCGACGTTGCGCCGGCGGCGGTTGCCGCGCAACTGCATCCAGCCCGAGGCGAAACCGAGCTGGTGACGGCCGAACCGGCGCAGCCACGGCGTACCGGCGGCCGAGGGCGGGGCCAGGATCAGCTGGCCGGCCGCATCGGGCTGACGCCCCTGTTCGGCAACGGTGAGCGTGTCGAGCATGGGCACACCGGCCTGGCGATAGACGGCCACGCCGTTGGCGATGGCGCCATGCAGCCAGGCAGGCTGGTCATCCACCGCACGCAGCTCGGCAAGCACGCGTTGCGCCTTGCCCAGCGCATAGCAGAGCAGCACTGCCGCTTCGCCCCGCTGCGCGCACTCGCGGCGCCAGGCGGCGATCTCGGCCGCCACGGCACGGGTATCGGGCCAGCGGTAGATCGGCAGCGCAAAGGTCGCCTCGGTGATGAAGGTATCGCAGGGCACCACTTCGAATGCAGTGCAGGTGGGGTCGGGCTGGCGCTTGTAGTCGCCCGACGCCACCCAGACCTGCTCACCATCGTCGATGCGCACCTGCGACGAGCCGAGCACGTGGCCGGCGGGATGCAGCGATACCTGCACCCGGCCCAGCGCGAACGGCACGCCCTCGGCATGCGCGTGCAGCGGCACATCGCCCAGGCGCCAGCGCAGGATCGGCACGCTGCCGGTGCTGCAGTGGTACTCGCCCATGCCCGGACGCGCATGGTCGCCATGGCCATGGGTGATGACCGCGCGCGGTACCGGCCGCCAGGGATCGATATGGAAATCGCCTGCCGCGCAGTACAGCCCTTCCGGCCGCAGTACTACCAGATCGTCTTTGCCTGCCATGCCGTCACTGTGGCGGTCCGGTCGTGCACGTGGCGAGAATCGGCCTGAACGCGGGGTTGCCGGGCGATACGGCACAATCGGACCGCACACCTCTTGCCGGCGGGGAAGGAACCGATGAGTGGACCGAGCTTCAACAGCAGCGCCCCCTACGAAACCCATGTGGTGCTCAACCAGCCGCCGCCGTTCGCCGGCCGGCAGCTGTGGACCGACGACATCGCATTGATGGAGGCCGTGCAGCGCGAGGGCGCGGCGGCGTTCGCACCGCGGTTGGCGGCGTACGGAGGACTGGCCGGCGACGCGCTGTACCGCATCGGCTTCGACGCCAACCGAGATCGCCCACGCCTGCGTACCCATGATGCGCAGGGCCATCGCATCGATACCGTGGAATTCCATCCGGCGTATCACCAGTTGATGCAGACGGCCAAGGAACATGGCGTGGCAGGGTTGTCCTGGCACGAGCCGCAGCCCGGCGCGCATGTCGCGCGCGCTGCGCTGAGCTACCTGCACCACCAGGCCGAGGCCGGCACCAGCTGCCCGTTGACCATGACCCACGCCGCGGTAGCCGTGCTGCGCGGGCAGCCGCATCTGGCCGAGTGGTCGCGCAAGGCCGCCGCACCGGTATACGACCCGCGCGATGTGCCAGTGGCCGACAAGGCCGGCATCACCCTGGGCATGGGCATGACCGAGAAGCAGGGTGGTTCGGATGTGCGCGCCAACACCACCCGCGCCGAACCCATCGACGGCGAGCGCTATCGGCTGATCGGCCACAAATGGTTTTTCTCCGCACCCATGTGCGATGGCTTCCTGGTACTGGCGCAGGCGCCGGCCGGATTGACCTGCCTGCTGATGCCACGGCGCCTGGCCGACGGCGATCGCAATGCATTCCGCCTGATGCGCTTGAAGGACAAGCTGGGCGACTGGGCCAACGCATCCAGCGAAGTGGAGTTCTGTGGCGCACAGGCCTGGCGTGTGGGCGAGGAGGGACGCGGGGTGGCCACCATCATCGGCATGGTGATGATGACCCGGCTGGACTGCATGCTGGGCGCTGCGGCGGAAATGCGCATGGCGCTGGCGCAGGCGCTGCATCACGCGCGGCATCGGCGCACCTTCGGCAAGCCACTGATGGACCATCCGCTGATGGGCAACGTGCTGGCCGATCTGGCGCTGGAATCGGAAGCGGCCACGGTGCTGGCGATGCGCATCGCACGCGCGGTCGATCGCGCTGGCAGCGATCCGGCCGAGGCCGCGCTCGCGCGGCTGGGTACGGCCTTGGGCAAGTACTGGATATGCAAGCGCGCACCTGCGTTCGTCAACGAAGCGCAGGAATGCCTGGGCGGTGCCGGCTACGTGGAGGAATCGATGTTGCCGCGGCTGTACCGGCAGGCACCGTTGAATTCGATCTGGGAAGGCAGCGGCAACATCCAGTGTCTGGATGTGCTGCGCGCGCTGGCGCGCGAGCCGGAGGTGCTGGCGGCGCTGCACGGTGAACTGGAGGCGGTGGCCGATCGTGATGCGCGTTATGCGTCGGCACTGCAGCAGTGGCGCGATGCGGCGGCGCCGGAGGAGGCACAGGCACGGGTGTTCTGCGAACGCACTGCCTTGCTGCTGCAGGCCGCGCTGTTGCTGCGTGCACGCAGTCCAATGGCCGAAGCGTTCATCCGCAGCCGGCTGCACGGCGAGCATGGGTTGGCATTCGGCACGCTGCCGGCGGGGTTGGATGTGGCGGCGATGCTGGCGCGTGCGCTGCCGTAGGTGACGGCCAACGGCGAAGCCCCTCATGGTGGGCGGCGCAGGAGCGTGGGCAGGGCCGCGCGGGTGGGCTGCGCAGGGGGCGCCGTAAATACGACC
>NZ_JBFTOJ010000141.1:0-10905 GCF_056397905.1 Stenotrophomonas sp. 05L414_2 | reverse complement strand
CAACAGCCTTCCCCTGCGGCCGGCGGTCGCAGTCTTCATCGGGTTGGCATACGATCCTCCTGAATACCTGTTCATACATTGATCTGGATCAAGGCTGTTTGAAGTAGTCGGTCACATCATTCACCCCGTAGACCACCCTTCCCGCCACCTGCAACGGCACTATCCAACGAGGTAGCCAGGCCATGATTGATCAGACAGTCGTAGAACTGTCGCGGCTGCAATTCGCTCTGACCGCGATGTACCACTTCCTATTCGTACCGCTCACGCTTGGCCTGTCCTTCATGGTGGCCATCATGGAAAGCGTGTACGTCATGACCCGCAAGCAGGTCTGGCGGCAGATGACCCTGTTCTGGGGCACCCTGTTCGGCATCAACTTCGCCATCGGCGTGGCCACCGGCCTGGTGATGGAGTTCCAGTTCGGCATGAACTGGTCGTACTACAGCCATTACGTGGGTGACATCTTCGGTGCGCCGCTGGCCATCGAAGGCCTGATGGCGTTCTTCCTGGAAGCGACCTTCATCGGCCTGTTCTTCTTCGGCTGGAAGCGCCTGAGCCCGGTCAAGCACCTCACCGTAACCTGGCTGATGGCGCTGGGCACCAACCTGTCGGCGSTSTGGATCCTGRTCGCCAACGGCTGGATGCAGAACCCGACCGGTGCGGTGTTCAACCCGGAAACCATGCGCATGGAAGTGGTCGACTTCGCCGCGGTGCTGCTGAACCCGGTGGCGCAGGCCAAGTTCGTGCACACCGTCAGTGCCGGTTACGTGACCGGTGCGATCTTCGTGATGTCCATCAGCGCCCTGTACCTGCTGCGCAACAAGCACAGGGACATGGCCCGCCGTTCGTTCGCGGTCGCCGCGGCCTTCGGCCTGCTGTCCTCGCTGTCGGTGGTGGTGCTGGGTGACGAGAGCGGCTATGCCGCCAGCGAGCACCAGAAGATGAAGCTGGCGGCGATCGAAGCGATGTGGGAGACCGAGCGTGCGCCGGCCGACTTCACCGCCTTCGGCATTCCCAACCAGGACACCCACACCAACGACTACGCGATCAAGATCCCATACCTGATGGGCCTGATCGCCACCCGTTCGCTGGACCAGCCGATTCCGGGCATCCTGGAGCTGGTGGAGCGTGCGGAGCACCGCATCCGCGGTGGCCAGATCGCCTATGGCGCACTGGAACGGGTGAAGAAGGACAAGACCGATCTTGCAGCGCGTGAAATGTTCGATCGCCATTGGCAGGACCTCGGCCATGGCCTGCTGCTGAAGCGTTACCGCGAGGACATCCTCAACGCGACGCCGGAGGAAATCTCCAAGGCCGCGATGGATACCGTACCGCGCGTGGCGCCGCTGTTCTGGACCTTCCGCATCATGGCCGGGTTGGGCTTCTACCTGATCGCCTTCTTCGCGCTGGCCTTCTACTTCTCGTGCCGCAACAACTTCCAGGACAAGCGCTGGTTCCTGAAGCTGGCCGTGTGGAGCCTGCCGGCGCCGTGGATCGCGATCGAATGCGGTTGGTTCGTGGCCGAGTACGGCCGCCAGCCGTGGGCGGTGGATGGCGTGCTGCCCACGTTCTACGCGGCATCGGGCCTGGCACTGCATGAAATCCTGACCACGCTGGCGGTGTTCACCAGCCTGTACACGGTGCTGCTGATCATCGAAATCAAGCTGATGCTGAAGGCGGTCCGCAAGGGCCCGGACGACATCCTGCCGACGCTGCAGGCCGACATCCGCCCTGTTTCCCCCAATGCCGTTGCCCCCGGCCAGGCCTGAGGCAGGAGAATCCAGATGGAATTCATTGCACTTGATTACACCACGCTCCGCGTGATCTGGTGGCTGCTGCTCGGCATCCTGCTGGTCGGCTGGGCCGTCATGGATGGTTTCGACCTCGGCGTCGGCACGCTGCTGCCGTTCGTGGCAAAGACCGATGAAGAACGCCGGCTGGTGATCAACACCGTCGGCCCGGTCTGGGAAGGCAACCAGGTCTGGTTGGTGCTGGGTGGCGGCGCGATCTTCGCCGCATGGCCGCCGCTGTACGCGGTCAGCTTCTCCGGCTTCTACCTGGCGGTGTTTGCGATGCTGTTCGGGTTGATCCTGCGCCCGGTCGGCTTCAAGTACCGCAGCAAGCTGCCGTCCAAGCGCTGGCGCGACAACTGGGACCGCGTGCTGTTCGTCGGTGGCCTGCTGCCGGGCCTGATTGCCGGCGTCGCGGTGGGCAACGTACTGCTGGGTGTGCCGTTCCACTTCGATGACACCCTGCGCGTGACCTACACCGGTTCGTTCTTCGGCCTGCTCACACCGTTCGCGCTCATCGCCGGCCTGATCAGCGTGGCCATGCTGGTGTCGCACGGTGCGGCCATGCTGGTGCTGAAGACCGACGGCCCGGTGGCCGAACGTGCAGCGCGCTATGGCAGCATCGCCGCCATCATCAGCTTCGTGCTGTTCGCCGCTGCCGGCGCCTGGGTGGCCTTCGGCCTGCCGGGCTACCAGATCACTTCGCAGGTGGTGACCGACGGGCCGACCAATCCGCTGCTGAAGACCGCCGAACTGGGGTCCGCCGCAGGTGGCTGGCTGCGCAACTACAGCAGCATGCCGGCAACGCTGGTGTTCCCGGTGCTGGGCCTGCTGGGTGCGCTTGCCAGCGCGGTGCTGCTGCGCGCGCGTCGTGGCGGCCTGGCCTTCATCGCCTCGGGCGCGTCCATTGCCGGCATCATCCTCACCGTCGGCTTTGCGATCTTCCCGTTCCTGCTGCCGTCCTCCAGCCAGCCCACCTCCAGCCTGACCGTCTGGGACAGTTCGTCCAGCCACCTCACGCTGTGGGTCATGCTGCTGGCCACGGCCATCTTCCTGCCGATCATCCTCGCCTACACCACCTGGGTGTACCGCGTGCTGAAGGGCAAGACGACGGTCGAGGACATGGACGACAACCCCAACGCGTACTGATTGCCCGTGTGCCGGCCCAGGGTCGGCACACCCCTCGCACACAGGAGATTGACCATGTGGTATTTCGCTTGGATTCTCGGCGCCGGCCTGGCTTCGGTCGTGGCCATCCTCAACGGGATGTGGTTCGAAGCGCGCGAAAGCGCCCGCGCCGACAAGGAAGTGCGTTGAAACTGTAAAAAAGGGTTGCCGATACGGCCTTCACACCGTATTCTTGGCGGCTCCTTCGGGGTGTAGCTCAGTCTGGTAGAGCGCTACGTTCGGGACGTAGAGGTCGCAGGTTCGAATCCTGTCTCCCCGACCACTYCGGTGGTCACCAAGAAGCCTGGAAGACATCAGTGTCCTCCGGGTTTTTTTGTACCTGGAATCCGGGACACCCGGCTACGCCGCCATCAGCACATGCCGCCGGGGACCCGACCCGGCCCGGCCACGTACAATGGCCGCCACTCCCCCACCTGCCACACCGGCCGCGCCCGGTGCGGGCGCTGCACGCCATTCTGCATGGCGTGCGCCACCTGCAAGGAACACCGCATGACCTCGCCCACCTCCCCTTCGCCATCACTGCTGCACGGGCGCGTGCTGGCGTTCGTCGCGATCCTGCTGGCGGCGGTCAACCTGCGTACCGCCGTCACCTCCATCACCCCGTTGCTGGACGTGCTGGGCCAGCAGTTCGGCTTCGGCACCACCATGACCGGCGTACTGGGCATGCTGCCGACCGCGTCGTTCGCTCTGTTCGGCGTCGCCACCCCGGCGCTGGCACGACGCCTGGGCCTTGAGCGCACCACCCTGCTGGCGATGCTGATGGCTGCCGCCGGCCTGCTGCTGCGCTCCAGCGCCGGCAATGTCGGCACCCTGCTGCTGGGCTCGGTGATCGCACTGGCGGGCATGGGCATCGGCAACGTGGTGGTGCCGCCGTTGGTGAAGCGCTACTTCGCCAACAAGGTCGGCACCATGAGCACGCTGTACATCAGCGTGCTGCAGCTGGGCACGATGATGCCGGCGCTGTTGGCGGTGCCGGTGGCCAACGCCGCAGGCTGGCGGGTGTCGCTGGGCATGTGGGCGCTGCTGGCGCTGGCTGCGACCCTGCCATGGATGCTGCTGGCACGCAGTGCGCCCAGGCCGGTGCTGGACAGCAGCGATCCCACCGCGCAGCCGCACGGCAAGGTCTGGCGTACCTCGTTGGGCTGGARCATGACGCTGATGTTCGGCATGACCTCGCTGATGACCTATTCGATGTTCACCTGGCTGCCGCGCATCGTGGTCGAAGCCGGCGCCACGCCCGCCTTCGGCGGGGTGATGGTCGCGGTGTTTTCGGCACTGGGCCTGCTGCCATCGCTGGTGATCCCATCGCTGGCGGTGCGCCTGCAGAATCCCTTCCCGCTGGTGCTGATCGGCTTCTCCGCCTTCGTCATCGCCTTCGCCGGCCTGCTGTTCGCCCCGATGAAGGCGCCGTTGCTGTGGGCCTGCCTGCTGGGCGTCGGGCCGTCCACGTTCCCGCTGGCGCTGACCCTGATCAATCTGCGCACGCGCACCCCCACCGGTTCGGCGGCCCTGTCCGGCTTCATGCAGGGCGTGGGCTACAGCTTCAGCTGCCTGGGCCCGTTCCTGGTCGGCTGGCTGCATACCGTCAGCGAGGGCTGGACCCTGCCCTTCGCCTTCCTGTTCGGCTGCGCACTGCTGATGCTGTGCGCCTCGTGGGTGGCCTGCAAGCCGCGCAAGCTGGAAGACCTGTGGTGACCGGACCGGCGGGCTGACGCCCGCCGCCGTGAAGCTGGACCCACACACCCCACTACCGCGATCTACACACCGCCGCCGCAGCAGGTGACGTAGCGTGTCCGAAGCTGACCCGTTATGCGTCCAGAACTGGCCTTGCCAGCAGGATCGCCCCACAGGGCGGCCCCTGGCTGTCCCGTGCCGTTCCAGTGGACGGCAGAAAAGTGTATGCGCGACAACGCGTTGCGACAGGGCTGGCCGGTCATCCAAGGACTCTCCGTCAACAAGGTACGGATAGGAAGTAGGCGCTTTGGCAGAGCGTCAGCTATAGTTGGCATGTGATGTGCGTCACACTTTTGAGCACATCGTTCAGCAATGGATGCTTAGGGGGGTCTCATGGTTGTTCATCGTCCGCTGGCGCTGTGCGTCGGCCTGGCCTGCGCCACTTTGGCGTGCTGGGCCCACGCGGCCTCGCCGCCCACCGTCATCACGCGCGCCGACCGGCTCGCCGAGATCGGGCACTACCGTGACCAGGCACGCTGGGTCGATGCACTGGCAGCGATCGAGCGGGCGCAGCTGCGCGAGCCCAACGACGACCTGCTGTACAAGCTGCAGGTCCTGACCCTGGGCGACATCGGCAACGCCCATCGCGCCTGGCGGCTTTACCAGGCCCGGCCCAACCTGTTCGACCAGGACCAGAAAGCGCGGCTGGAGGCCAACTACGTGGCCAAGCTGGTCAACTGGAGCCTGGCCTACGGGGAAAGCGAAGACACCCGGCTGGACGAGGCCGAGGCTTCGCTGGCGGAAATGGAGCAGTACGTCGAGCGCGATGGCACAACGCAGGCGCAGGCGCCGCTGCGTATCCGCATGGACCGGCTGATCCTGCTCAACCGCCTGGCCCGTCACGCGCAGGTGCGCGACGAGGCGCGGGCGCTGCAGCGCGAAGGCCATGCCCTGCCCGATTACGTGCTGCCAGCCGTAGGCGACTCGCTGATGGCCACCCAGAACCCGGAGGAGGCCATTCCCTTGCTGGAGGCCGCCGCAAAGAACGATCCCTCACGCTTCGAGACACGCTCGGAGCTGGCCTATGCCTATCTGGAAACAGAGCAGGCGGAGAAGGCGGTGGGCTACCTGCAGGCCTGGCAGAAGGACGAACCGGCCTGGCGCTGGGGCGGCGGCAAGACCCCCTTCCAGAACTGGGCGCGTTACGAGGCCGACCTGAACCTGGGGATGGTGCGGGCCTACAGCGGCGACCTGCCCACGGCCCAGCGCGAACTGGAAGCCCTGGTCGAGGTCGGCCCGGGCAATGGCAGCCTGCAGACTTCACTGGGCAGCGTCTACCAGATGCGCGGCTGGCCACGGCGGGCACTTGAGCGCCACCAGATGGCCTATACGCTGGACCCGCGTGACATCGCGCCGCGCCTGGGCATGTACGAATCCTACGTGCAGCTGCAACGCGACGACCTGGCGCGGCCGCTGCATGACGACCTGCTGGCACGCTATCCAAGCCAGCCGGCGGTGCAACGCATGGACCGTGACTGGCGCGCCCATCGCGGCTGGCAGCTGCTGGCCAAGGTCGAGGGTGGCCGCAGTTCCGGCGGTGGCGGCACCTCACCGCTGGGCAACGACGACCTGCACTACGGCGTGGAAGTGGCCTCGCCGGTTCTCAACGACCGCTGGCGCCTGTTTGCCTTCGCCGACCGCCGTTCGGTCAGCTTCCAGGACCAGGACATCGACCCGCTGTGGATCGGTGCCGGCGTGCGCTACCGGTTCGACCGCCTTGATGCCGAGGCAGCGGTGATGCGCCCCAACGACAGCATCGGCGACACCGGCCTGCGCGGCGGCTTCGGCTGGCAGTTCAATGATCGCTGGCACGCCGGCGTGACCGCTGCCCGCAATGATCCGGAAGCCTCGATGCAGGCACGCGTGGCCGGCATCACCGCTGACAGCGTTGCGGTTGCAGTGGACTACACGCGCAACGAGCGCACCCACTGGAGCTTCGGTGGCAGCCAGTTCCGTTACGACGATGGCAACCGCCGCGATACGCTGAACAGTGCGATCGAACAACGGCTGTTGACCCGCCCGCGCCTGTTGATCGATGGCGTGGGCAGCGTCTACACCAGCCGTGGCAGCCGCGACGATGCACCCTACTTCAACCCCTCGCGGGATCGCTCGGTGGAAGTGGGCCTGCGCATCGATCAACAGCTGTGGCGCCATTACGAGCGCCACTTCCGCCATCGCCTGACGGTCTCGGTGGGCAACTACTGGCAGGAAGGTTTTGGCAGTTCAATCATTCCGACCGTGGCCTATCGCCACGAATGGCAGTTCGATCAAGGGCGGATCCTCGAGTACGGCGTGAGTTGGTCGCGGCCGGTCTACGACGGCCAACGTGAACGACATATCGGCTTCGATGCCGCGCTGCGCTGGGGAGAATGAGATGGAACGGATGCTTCGCAACCTGACGACCGTACTGCTGCTGGCGCTGCTGGCCCTCGCCCTGCCTGCCGCAGCCCAGCGCGCCAGCTCGGCCGCGGAACTGGACGCGGCCGACAACGGCCTGCTGGTCCTCAGCTACCACGACGTGCGCGATGATGTGCTGGAAAAATCCGACGGCGACGCCTACGCGGTCAGCACGCAGAACTTCGCCGCACACCTGGACTGGCTGTCCGCGCATGGCTATCACCCGGTCTCGCTGTCACAGCTGATCAAGGCCTCGCGCGGCGAAGCAACGCTGCCGCCGCGACCGGTGCTGCTGACCTTCGACGACGGCCTGCGCAGCGTGTACAGCCGCGTCTATCCGCTGCTGCGCGCGTACAACTATCCGGCGCTGGTGGCGGTGATCACCGACTACGTGGACATGGCACCGGGCCGCACCATCGACTACGGCTACCGTCCCTTCGGCCATGACGACTTCCTGACCTGGGACCAGCTGCGCGAGATGCAGGCCAGCGGCCTGATCGAACTGGCCAGCCATACCGACAACCTGCACCACGGCGTGCAGTCCAACCCGCAGGGCAACCAGACCCCGGCGGTGATCACCCGCATCTACGACCCCAAGGCGCAGCGCTATGAAAGCGCGCAGGAGTACGAGAAGCGCCTGCGCGACGATCTCGGCCGCAGCGTACAGCGCATCGAGAAGGAGCTGGGTGTACGCCCGAAAGCGATCGTCTGGCCGTATGCCGCCTACAACCAGTTGAGCAACGACATCGCCGAGCAGCTGGGCATGCCGGTGTCCTTCGACCTGGAAGGTCGCAGCACGCCGGTGACGGCCGACCTGCATGGCCTGGCACGCCTGCTGGTGACCAGCAATCCGAACATCACCTCGCTGGCCTTCGAGCTGCGCCGCAACGTCAATCTGGACGGCACCCGTGCACTGCAGATCGATATGGACTCGGTCTACGACAGCGACCCTGCACAGCAGGCGCGCAACCTGGATGCGCTGATCGAGCGGGTGAAGCGGATCGGCCCGACCCATGTCTACCTGCAGGCCTTCGCCGATCCGGACGGCAACAACACCGCCGATGCCCTGTACTTCCCGAACCGCCACCTGCCGATGCGCGCGGACCTGTTCAACCGCGTCGCCTGGCAGCTGAAAACCCGTGCCGGGGTGAAGGTGTATGCGTGGTTGCCGGTGCTGGGCTATGAACTGCCCGACGCTGCGCAGCGTGCGGCGCTGGGCATCCAGAGCCCGGAACGCGATGGCATGTACCGCCTGGATTTCACCAAGCCGCAGGCACGACAGATCATCAAGGACATCTACGAAGACCTGGCGATCAATTCGTATTTCGAAGGCCTGCTGTTCCACGATGACGGCTACGTGCGCGATACCGAACTTGCCCAGCTGCCGCAGGAAGGCAGCGACGGCGGCCGCACCCAGGCGCTGATTGATTTCACCCTGGAACTGCGTGACAGCGCACAACGCTGGCGCCCCAAGCTGGGCACCGTGCGCAACCTGTACGCGCAGCCGGTGCTGGAGCCGCAGAGCGCGGCGTGGTTCGCCCAGCGCCTGGACCTGTTTAACAAGGCTTACGACCGTACCGCGCTGATGGCGATGCCGTGGATGGAAGGCAGCCGCCGCCCGCAGCGTTGGCTGRACAAGCTGGTGGTGGCCGTGCGTGCGCACGACCCCGAGCTGAAGCACACGATGTTCGAGCTGCAGACCGTGGACTGGCGCACGCAGCGGCCGATCAGCGGCGAACAGCTGCGCGCGCAGATCCGCCGCCTGCAGGCACAGGGCGTGCGCCATTTCGCGTGGTACCCGGACGATTTCATCGCCGACAAGCCGTCGACCCAGGATGCACGCGCGGCGATGTCCGCGCGCAACTTCCCGTATCCGGAGAAGTGACGTGGACATGAATCCGTGGCTCAACGCCATGTTCCAGTTCGCCTTCTTCTACCCCATGGTGATGGCGTTCTTCTGGATGTCCGGGGGCCTGTACTACTTCTTCCGCCGTGAGCGGAAGTCGCGGCCGCGCAACGATCCACCACCGATGGCGGAGTATCCGTTCGCCAGCCTGCTGATCCCGTGCCACAACGAATCGGCGAACCTGGACGACACCCTCGGCGCGGCATTGGCCCAGCGCTATCCGGACTTTGAGGTGATCGCCATCAACGATGGCAGCACCGACGACACCGGCACCCGCCTGGACGCGCTTGCAGAGCTTCATCCGCGCCTGCGCGTGGTCCACCTGGACCGCAACCTGGGCAAGGCCAACGCGTTGCGCATGGGCGCGCTGGCCGCGAGATCGGAGTACCTGGTGTGCATCGATGGTGATGCCATGCTGGAAGAGTTCGCCATGCACTGGATGGTCTGGCACCTGACCAGCGGCCCACGCGTGGGTGCGGTGACCGGCAACCCGCGCATCCGCAACCGCTCCACCCTGCTCGGCCGCCTGCAGGTGGCGGAGTTCTCCTCGATCATCGGCATGATCAAGCGCGCCCAACGCGTGTACGGCCGCATCTTCACCGTGTCCGGCGTCATTGCCGCGTTCCGTCGCACCGCCCTGCATCGCATCGGCTACTGGGCCGATGACATGGTCACCGAGGACATCGACATCAGCTGGCGGCTGCAGCTGGATCATTGGGACATCCGTTACGAGCCCAATGCGCTGTGCTTCATCCTGATGCCGGAAACGCTGAAGGGCCTGTGGCGGCAGCGACTGCGCTGGGCACAGGGCGGCGTGGAAGTCCTGTTGCGCCACGGCTCCTCGTTGTTCAGCTGGCGCAAGCGGCGGATGTGGGGCGTGCTGCTGGAATACATCCTCAGCGTGCTGTGGGCCTACACCATGCTGGTGATCATCCTGCTGTGGGCAGTGGGCAAGTTCATCCCGATGCCGCCGTCGCTGTACATCGACACGTTGCTGCCGCAATGGCATGGCGTGATCCTGGCCCTGGTCTGCCTGCTGCAGTTCGCCAGCAGCCTGATCATCGACAGGCGTTACGAAACGCATATCGGCCGCAACTATTTCTGGGTCATCTGGTACCCGATGGCGTACTGGTTGATCAGCCTRTTCACCACGCTGGTGGCGCTGCCGAAGACCCTTCTCCGGCGGCGTGGCAAGCGAGCCACCTGGGTCAGCCCAGACAGAGGTATCCGATGAACGCACATCGCCAGAGGACTGCCAGGACGCCGTCCAACCGCTTCGACTCGCGCCTGATCCAGAAGCCGCTCAAGCAGCCCCGCCTGCAGCGCACCGCCTGGGGCTTTGTGACCCTGGCATTCTGGGGGTTCTACTTCTACCTGTGGGCACCGCTGGTCACGCTGGTGTCCTGGTTGCTCGGTGGGCAGCTGGCGTGGCTGCAGCTGTACGAGCGCAAGCAGCATCTGGACCCGTTCGTGATCATCGCCCTGCCGGTGATCCTGGCGTGCTGTGCGCTGCTGCTGATCGCCTGGGCCGAGTACAACCGCTACCGCTTCTCCGGCAAGGAACGGCGCGGCCCGCACGAGGACGCAAGTCGTGCGGAGATCGCCCATTCGCTGGGTGCCAGCGATCAGCTTGCCGAACAGATGTTCGGTGCCAAGGCCATCACCCTGCACATGGATGAGCATGCACGGCCGCTGGGCATGACCGCGCAGCTGTTGAGGTAACGGGGGTTCGGCCGGGCGGCGCCCGGCACCCGCAGAGGCAGCGGCCAAGGCAACAGCAACAGCTGGCATTCCGTGGGAGGCGGGGCGGTGTCGGATTGCGGGGACGCCGCAAGTACGTCCTTGTAGGCTTGGCAGCCGCATCCATGCGGCTGACACCCCGCAATCCGACAC
>NZ_JBFTOJ010000140.1:0-11165 GCF_056397905.1 Stenotrophomonas sp. 05L414_2 | reverse complement strand
AGCCTAAACAGGCCGTCGTCCTTGGGATCGTATCCGTGGAACATCATGTAATCGTTGCCGCGTTCGCGCACCACGCTGTTGTGACCTAGGCCGATCCCGCGGCTGTTGCCGTGCAGCACTGAATTGACACTCGCTCAACGCCACTTCCGGCCAATATCGGTCGTTGCCAGCGCCCGAACTAGGCGGTGCCAAGAAGCGGAGCGAGGCGCTTGAACGCGGTCCCTATATTTCACTCGAACTCGAGGCGGCAGTGAGCGGCGACGTCGGAAAATCCTGTCGACGCAGCAGCGGATTGTCGTACAAGGTCATGGCCATGCCCTTCTGCCTCGCGCGGTCGGCCAGGGCGTCATCGCTTCACTCGGTCCTGAACCTCGCAACCTACCTTGCTTGGGCGGAGGTGGTTGCTAATCGCGCCACGGCCACACCATATCGTCCGTGTTTCGGCGCAAGAAGGTCCGCTGCAGGGAGAGGGCAGACTTTTCGGCGCCGTGTTTCCAGCGTGGTCGGTTCATGGCCCAGTGTCGGCGCCTGCGGGTCCGCTCTGCCTCGTCCAGCGAAGCCGCTTCCTCCTGCATCCAGCACAGGGCGCGCCGATCGGCACAGTAGTCGAACAACACCCAAGCGGCGAAGGCCGCTTCCGGGTCGTCGCGCTGCCAGTACTCGCGCCACCAATGGCGGGCGCAGGCTTCCAGGTATCGCAAGCGCGCCGCACCCCGCCGGATCTCCTGGGCCCACGAGCGCGACGGGCCCTCAGGCCATGCCCCCGCCACCGGCAGCTCGTTGCCCACCAGAAAGCCGCGCAGGACCTCCGCGCGCTGCTGCCGCCAAGGCACATGCGAGCCCAGGTCGCGCACGATCACCGCCTCGAGCCAGGCCGCGCCGCCGTTGAGTTGTGCCGCGAGTGCCAGCTCGTACAGCTGCGCATCGGTGTTAGTGTGTTTCGGGTCAAGCAGCGCCTCGCGCAGGGCGATGACCTCGGCCGAGGCCGGGACCCGGAACAGCATGTGCCAAAGGTCGGGCAGCTTCGCCGCGCCCATGACCCGTGTACGCATAGCGCCGCCCACGGCGCGCCATATGCTCGCGCCAAGCGCCGGCTGCGCAATAAGCAGCGCTTCGGCAATCGCCAGGAACAGCCCCTCGGCCAACTGCACGCGCCGCACGAACTCGGTGCTCGAGGTCTCGTGTCCGTCGATCCACCGCGTGAGCAGGTCGGGAGCGTGCTGCAGGATGGCGTGCCCGTCTTCGCGCGTGACGAACTCCAGATACAGGCTGGCACCCTCCTCGCGCGCCTTGGCGACGCGCTCGCGTGCCGTCTCGCTCGCACGCCGGTACGCCTCCTGCTGCGCTGCTTCATCGAAAGCGTGCTCGAATGCTTCGGCCGAGTTCGGGTCCTCGGGAGGCATGGGGCGGACTGAGTACCGCGGCGGTCGTTTCGATGCGTCCGTGCGCTGCACGAAGATCTGAGCGCCGGGGTCGGGGGCGTCACGCGGACCGCCGGCGAGAATGGCATCCAGCCGCTCCATGGCGACGCGTGCTTCCGAGGCGTCGTTTCCGCGCAGGCGTACGGCCTCCAACAAGCGCCACGGTGCCAGGCGCGTGGCAACCTGCTCGAACGGCTGGCCGCGGGTGGCCTCGATGAGCGCACCGGATGCGGCGTGTGCCGCGAGCGTGTCGCCATAGAGCGTAAAGCCCCAGCCCGCCTGGTCCAAGTGCTTGCCAAGGCGACGGGGATCGGCGGCGGCCAGAACCATGAACGCCAGACGCACGTCGATCTCGTCGGTCGAGTTCGTCTTCTCCAGCAGCCAGTCCCACGCCCTATCGCTCAGCGTCGGCGGCTCGGTGATCAACAGCACCAAGACGTCCTGCTGCTGCTTGGGCGGGCCGAACCGATAGCGCTCGATCAACTGATCGACCTCAGTGCTGCTCATCGGGCGCAGGTCATCGGTGATCGTGGTCGCGATGCCCGACAGGTCGGCTTCCACGACCAGCACGGCCTGCGCCAGTGCGTCGAGATCGGTCAGTTCGGTCAGCAGCAACTGCGTCGCGACATGGGTCTCATCGCCTTCGCAGGGATCGCGTTCGACTGTTCGCAAGGTGCGGGCCGCCGCAGCCTGCTGGGGCCCGTGCAACAAGAGTGCATCATTCTGGTGCCAGGCGCGCGCGGCGCGTGCAACCACAGTCGTCGGAGCCCGCGTCACCAGTTTGCGATGCAAGTCCGCCAGCACCTGCGGCGCGCAGCGCGCCAAGACCGCCTGCTGCTCATTGAAGCTAAGGTCTTCGCGCGTCGCGTAACGGCCGGTACGCACGTCGACCAGCGGGAACTCGCGCGCCGCGTCGGCGACGGCTTGGCAGAAGGCGGGAGGTGGCTCGAAACTCGGATCGAACCACACGTCATCGCATTTGCGCAGACGTACGTGCAGTGGCAGGGTCTCATCCACCAGCACCGCTGATACGTGTCGGCGCTCCAGCCGAAAGTATAGGCTTCGGCCGGGATCGGACAGGTAGTGCTCCTCGTAGGTAAACGGTCGGCCCATGACCACGTTCAGTGCCGCAGCGGCCTCGTTGTCCTCTTCACGGCCCGACACGTGCAGTAGCAGCTCGGCGACCCGCCGCGCCAGTTGAGGATGCACGCCGACTTCGGGCACGCGACTAGCCATGTCTGCTGCGGCTGCCCGCACGCTTCTTGCGACGGAATCGGCATCGACCGAATTGAACAGGTACACCCAGCGCAGCTGATCCCACGCTCGATGGTTCGAGCCGGCGGCCGCGGCAATGGCAGCCAAGCGCAACGCGGGCACCGCATCGACCAGCGGGTAACCCTCGACCAAGGCGGGCAAGTGGTCTGTCCACTGGCCCTCGTCGCGATCGACCAGCACCATCGCCTCGCCCAGCAGCATGATCGGGCCCGAGGCATCGACGCCGATGCGCTCGATCCATCGCTTGTGCCGGTGCGCGTCGCCTTCCGCGTCCGGCTCGGACTTAGTGCGCAGCTCCACCCCGCGCGAAATGACGCGCAGCCATTGCGCGGCGCGGACGAATATGCGCGCACGCACCGACGTATTACCGCGATCAACGCCACGCAGCGCCTTGACCGCGGTGTGCCGGCTGGCCGCGTGGTTGTAGCGATGTGACAGCTCGACCGCGTCGAGCAAGGCATCGGGCATTTCAGCCGCCAGCGCCTGCACCTCGGCTTGATGGTTCTCGGGTAAATTCTGCGTTTGCAGCCACGCCGCCGTGAGGACGCCGAGGAGGGGGCGGGGCGGTCCCGACTCGAGGGAGATGGATACTGCGGCACGCAGGATTTCCGCGCGCTGGTCCAGCCCACTGATGGGATCGAGCCACTGCTCGAGTGCGGACTCCAGCGCCTCGCGTGTGGCGTCCGGGCTGGCGGACAGCAACTGCACGACGGTGGCGCCGAGGGCATGGTTCACCAGCGAGGCTGTCAGTTGCAGCGTGCCGTCCGAAAGCCTGGTGAAGAACGCGGAATCGGCCAGCTCGCTCAGACGCTGGTAAACCTCCCCTGGGGCCAAGTCCGAGCGTGTGGCGGAATCACTGAGCGCCTTGAGCGAATAGGAGCGGATGCCCTGCTGAAACCCGGTGGCCGCCGCGCGCAGCCATTCGGCCCATTCCAGCGCGGAAAACGCTTTGTTTGCCGAGGCGCCGGCACTGTCGCTGCCGTACTCCCATAACAGCCGATGCAAGGTCACCGCGCCGGCGTCGACGAGCCGCTCGTGAAAGCGGATCACCAGATCGAACAGCCGGGGTATCCGCGCGGTCGTGTAGAGGTCAGGGTGTAAATCCGCGCGGCGCAAGCCGTTCAAAGTGAGCATCTGGTCAAACTCACCGTCGGGTTTGAGGTCGTATCCTCCCACCTCGAAAGCCACGGCAGGATCCACCAGCGACGCGAGCCGCCGCAGCTTGACCTCGAAATGAAGCGTGCGAGTCGTCGTGATCGTGCGCACCCGACCGACGAACTCTACGCCCTGCAGAACCTTGAGCAGGCCTTCCCAGTTTCCGTGCGGCTGCTGGCTCATGCCGTCGAAGATCACCAGCAGGATCGGCCCCTCAGCAGGCGGACGCAGCAGCATGCGCTCCAGTCGGGCGCGCCAATATGGCGCTTCGCGCACCTGCGTCATCTCGAGCAAGCGCTCGGCCAAGAAGGACTTGACCTCGTATACCGACCCCAGATCCCGCCCACCTACCGCAGCGGCCGGGATGAGCAAGGTGGCCGGCAAGTGGTTGGCCCGCTCGATCAGCCAATCGATAACCGCCCAAGTCTTGCCCACACCGAACAGACCGGTCAGGCAGGCCGGCGACGCGGTACCGCTGTGTGCGCTCCACCACTCGTCCAACTGGCGCAACACCTGCGCACGGTGGATGTGCCGCTTGGCGCCACCGGACACGACTTGGCCGAAATGAGACTGCGATTGACGCGGATCGGTCCAGATTGAGCGCAGGCGCGCGAACGACTGACGACGAACGACGGCGGTGCCGATGTGCCAGGCTGCCAGATCGCGCCGCAGACGCTCAATCGCCGCGCACAAGGGGATCGCCAACCGGGCGGCCAAGGCACCGGCAGCCGGATCGAGCAGCTTAGATACGAGCGCGGGATTGGAGGCCAGCAGCGCGGCCATGGCGGGGTCGTCGTGGGATTTCCAGTCGACGATCAGGATAGCGATGCCGTAGCCGTTGCCGTGCTTGAACAGCTGACGCTCGAGCTGCTCGTCGGCCTCGCGCGTGGTTGCCAGGATCCACGCCTCCAGTGCCGGGTCCGCCACGATCGCCTGATCGATCTCGCCCAGCAGAAGCCGGTCACTGAGCGAGGTGTCGTCCCGGTAGCGCTTGCATTCGATGCGTAAGAACCGCTCTTGTCGTCCGGTGGTGCCGGCGTCCGCCCCGTGTTGGAAGCCCGATTTGGCCACCGCGACCGACACCCCGATCAGCTCGCCAATCAGCGCTGCGGTCAGGTGCTCCAATCGCGTTGGCGGATCGATGGCCTGCACCAAGGCCTTGAGCTGGTCGAGCTCTGAGGTAAGCGCTACTACCATTCCCTTTCTCTCGAAAGACGGCGGACCTCGCCGGCACGGTGCCCCGACTTAATGGGGTCCTTGCTCGGACCCCTGCCTAAAGTATACGGCACCGGAATCTTACTGGAGAATTTCGAGGGCGCGACAGTGCTTGGAGAGTTCCGATGGGGGGGGCGAGGGCGCGTGCGGCGCCTCGCGGAGGTCCGATACGTCCTAATCGGCCTGCTGGAGGTTGCCGTGAAGCTGATGCGCGCGATGCCCAAGAACATGTCAATAAACACGCGTAGATCCAATCGCCGCGCTAGGCACGAGGAAAGTATCACGCCGCATGCGCCGCCGGCACCTCAAAGTTTGATTCAAGGGGCGATGACGCCTGGATGATCCACAGTGTGCCTCAAACCGCACTGTACGATTTGGGTCGAAAGCGGACGTTACCACTTGGCATACCACCAAACGGTCTCAATGTCCGCTTCCGGCCAGAAGCGGACATTGAGTGCCTGAGTTGAGCCACGCCGAGAGGCGGCGTCGCGTTGAACCAACTGTTAGCTACCATCACTGAGCTTCTTCCAGCCGCCAGTGCCGCGAGATGTGTAGATCTGCCAGTCAACTTGGGGTCTTCTGGCGCTTTCTCGTGAGAGAAAGTTCATGAGGTGTAGGTAGTACTCAAGGAAGATGCTTTCGTTGTCATCCGTGATCTCCTTTCCGGTTGCTGTTGCTGGATTGATAAGTCCACGACCAAGCACAACCACTCTTTCAACGACATCACGGGCCGCGCCAGCAGCGTCAAGTGCGCCGATAGTGCGCATGTATTCCTTCTGTAGCCAGTCRGTCGCACCTAGATTCGTTGAATAGGCAAAAATTGAGTAAGCACAACGGCATTTTCCGTCTTCCGCAGCAATACCATCGCGTCGCGGTCCAATAAACGGCTCCTTGAAGGGCCTCAGGCTCCTAATCGTCTTCGCTGCTTCAACAGATTTCTCTAGCTCGTCCTTCGAAAGGACGCTCTTTACTTCGATCACGGCATAAAGCGCCTCAGCGGGCACGAGTACATTTTCTCCGCCGGTGAAAATTGGGGCGGATGCACTCTTGTCATAGATAATTAGATCTAGTTGACCTGACCGCTTGTCGCGAAAATCGATTGCTTCACCCTTGGCAATGGCCATGGTGATCGGCAGGTGGGACTGCAGGAAGCGCATAAGAGATGCGGCCCGTTCGTCCCCCCGAATACCGTTGTGATGGAAGTCGCCAGCCTTCTCCGAGCCTAGTGCTAGTTCCTTCTCTGCACGCGACAGTACTGACTTGAAAACACGGCTGGACCTTTGAGTGCCTCGTGGCATGGGCGCTAAACACCTAATAGCCGGATCCCTGAATCCGGTCAGACGATTTATCAACAGCGCACCGTGCGGTACGCTATCCCCCTTGATACGATTCGATGTTAGGACGGCCGGGTCTGGCTAGCAAGCCGATGTAGAGCCGGACTTTGCCGGGTGCCAAGCGTGCGCTTCGGGGGATGCCAGCTCTGGGTGGGGAGTGGACTTTACCACCTGCGCAAGAGTGCCCTCCCGAAGGGACGTCCGCTTTCGGCCAATAGCGGACGTAGAGCGTGCCTCCATTACGAAGCGGCGTAGGAAGAGTCCCGTCTGCATCGGGCACGGCTCGGGCTCTTCTATGCTGGGAGACCCTGCCCGCCCTAAAAGCCGACAGGCCTGACAAGCTTTGGGGCTGGACCGCTTGCTGATGGCGGTTGGGCCTTGTTACGGTCGCAATAGTTGCGATAGACAAGCTGTAGGCCATCTGAAAGACACCTGCACTACCCGGACCAGGCCCCGGCTTGGCCAAAAGGTTCGGGACCTAGAGTTGTTCAACTTAGCAATCTACTCGAAGCTCAGAAGCTTCGTCAGTCGAGCCCCCAACAACCCGGGTCACACCCTCGGCATTATGGGCGAGAGGGGCCCGCACCGAAAATTCGAGAGATTGATGGACTTCCTGGAATTAGCCGCTGCCGACATCACCACCCTGGACGACGGCCAGCTGCGAGAGCTGGTCGCTCGACTAGCGGAAGCGGAGCTTCGCGAGCAGGGAATTCCCCGGTCGAGCGTGCAAGCCGGCGGGGCGCAGGAAGCAGCTGACGGCGGACTGGACGTTAGCGTGGCGACCGAACTTCCTCTCGTGCGGCCGGCCTTCGTCCCCCGTGCGCATACCGGGTTCCAGGTGAAGAAGCACAGCATGAGCCGCGGGAGTTGCGAACGGGAGATGCTCGAGGCGGGTGGGCTTAAGGACTCGATCAAGGCACTTGCGGATCAGAAGGGCGCTTACATCATCGTCAGCGGCAAGGACAGCTGCTCGGCGACCATGTACAAGGGGCGCCTCGCCGGCATGGAGGAGGCGCTGAGCACATATGGTGCGGGCAAGGATCTTCACTTGGACTTCTATGGAGCCGACCGGCTGGCGTTGTGGCTGAAGAGCCATCCCGGTGTTGCGCTCTGGGTGCGGGAAAAGCTTGGCAAGCCGCTAGCGGGTTGGCGCCCCTATGGTCGCTGGGCCTCGACACCAAAGGCCGATAAGGACGAGTTTTTGTCCGACGCGCACCGTTGCGTGAGCGATGGCAGCTCAAGCAAAAGGAACTTGATGACGATCATGGAGGGCATAGAACTGGCGCGGGCGCGGCTGAGGTCAGGCTCTCGCGCCGTGCGCATTACAGGGCTGTCAGGCGTGGGGAAGACACGTTTTGCACAGGCCCTGTTCGAAGAGGATGTTGGGGATGACGCACTGCCTGCAACTGACGTCCTCTACGCCGATCTAGGTGAGGACCTGACACCTTCCGCATCAGCCGTGGTCACCTACCTGATCGCTAACCAGCTGGCGAGCTATGTCGTCCTCGACAACTGCCCACCACAGACGCACCGATCTCTGCAGAAGCAGCTCAGTGCCAGCTCCTCTCCACTGCGCCTGCTTACCATCGAGTACGACWTCTCTGACGATCGACCGGAGGAGACCGATGTCATTCATATCGAGCCAAGTAGCGAGGAGACAGTCACCAAGCTCCTTCTTCGGCGATACCACAAGCTTGACCGGTTCAATGCAGCGCGTATTGCCGAATTCGCCGGCGGCAACGCCCGACTGGCGCTGGCGCTTGCTGACCGGGTGGAGCCGGACGAATCGCTTACAAGCTTTAATGACGAGCAGCTCTTCCTGCGGCTTTTCCAGCAGCGCAAGGGCGAGTCAGCGGATCTACTACGGGCGGCAACGGCTCTATCATTGGTTTACTCGTTCAACGTCTCCCGCGAAGAGTACGGGGATGAACTCGGGGTCCTGTCGTCGATATCTGAGGTAGCTCGCGCCGACCTACAGCGCGCCCAAACTGAGCTTGTGCGCAGGCAGCTCGCCCAGAAGCGAGGAAGCTGGCGCGCAGTGCTGCCGCATGCACTCGCAAACCGCCTCGCGCGCCGCGCATTGGACGACTACGAACCTGAGGACATCAACCGCGAGTTACTGCGCCCTGGGAACATCCGGCTGCTCCAGTCCTGTGCTCACCGTCTCGGGTATTTTCATGACAACGAACGAGCTCGCGAGTTGGCCCTCACTTGGGTCGAGTCGAGTGCACCATTAGCCAACCTCGCGACACTCGGCGAGGACCACCTCGTGGTTCTCAACTATGTGGCTCCGGTTTTCCCGGATGTCCTTCTTGGCGCGATCGAGCAATCGGCCCGTATTCCGGGGTTCGCGGACCGCGCCAATCCTAACGTTCAGCGTTTTGTCCGGCTCCTCGTCGATCTGGCTTATGACGACGAGGCTTTCGACCGCTCAGCGAGTGTCCTGCTCTCTATCGCTCGGACTGAGGGTCGTGGAGAGAACAATGACAGCGTCGTGGGTCGGTTGCGCCAACTCCATCAGCTGCATCTATCCGGAACCATGGCTGGCCCGGCGCGACGTCAGGCGCTTGTGCGGAGCCTGCTTGCGAGTGGTGAGATTCGTGACCGCGAGATCGCTGGCGAGCTGCTCCGCGCAGCCTTTGAGGCGCGGTCGTGGACATCATTCGGAGGATTTCAGTTCGGCGCGCGCAACCGCGGACCGGGTTGGAAGCCCAAATCCGGACAGGAGCGACGCGACTGGTATGACGGATTCCTTTCGTTGCTCGATCCGATACTTGAGTCAAACGATGACTCGCGCGAGTGGGCGAAGTCTCTGATCGCAGCGAACTTTCGACAGCTCTGGACCTATGCTGGCTGCTTCGACGCTTTGGAAGCCCTATTATCAACGTATGCCACAGGCGGGCGGTGGCCTGCAGTTTGGTTTGCCATCGGCCAGACTCTCGAGTACGACGGCGCCAGTCTTCATCCGGCGGTGCTTCGGCGCCTGGAGGGACTGCGGTCTCTGGCAGCGCCCTCCGATCTCGAGTCTGAGATCAACGCCTACGCTTTCGTAAACGAATGGGCGCATCCGCACCGTAGAGGCGCCGACTATCAGGCAGAAATGGTCGAACTGCGGGAACGCGTCTTCGCTTTAGGGCGGGCGCTCGCATCCAACCCGGGCCTGTTCGATCGGCTGGCGTCGCAGATTTGGGCGACTTACGCGAGACCGGTGGCTTGGCTGGGTCATGGCTACGCCGAAGCCCACGGCGATCTAGAAGGCCTAGTTGAGATGTTGATCCGCTCGTTCAAGGCACATGCCCCAGACCGCGCCAGCATCGAGTTCATCGAAGGCTGTTTGTCGGCGATCGCGGAGCGTGATTCGGCCCTGCTGCCCCGACTGCAGGAGAAGTTGCTGACGGAAGATAAGCTCAAGCCGTACAGCGTCTGGCTACTTCTGTCCACGCGGATTACGCCGTGGGTGAGCGCGCGGCTGCTTGACATTGCTCGAAATGGCAGCGTGCCCGCAGCTTATTTTGAGGCGGTTGGCCATGGCAGACGTCATGAATCGATGTCTGACGTGGAGCTTTCAGCGCTTACGAATGCGGTCTGCCAACTACCAGGGGGATACCACTCGTCGTTTGACATGCTCATCATGCGGTTACTCGCGAGGGCCGACTGGAACTATATCCCGGGGCCTGAGATCTTCTCTGCCATTCGATTCGCACTGGGTCACCTGTTGCGTGATCGGTCCGACGACGCGAACCGACCTGCCCACCACGGTATAGGCAGGCTGATCGTAGAAGCGCTTGCTCCTGGGGCGCCCGACGACGAGGTGGCCCGGCTCGTCGGTGAACTCTGTGACGGGGCCAAGAAATATCGACTCTCGCGGGAATATTACTCCGAGGTGCTGTCGTCATTCATCGAGGCGCGTCCGGAGATGCTGCTGGATGCATTACTCGAGATCGAACGTGATGATCCCGAGTCCGACGCGGTGGGCTGGCTGTTCCGGCAGCGATCCGGTGAGTCCTCGCCGTCGCTGAATCTCGCACCCGTCGATCAGCTCCTGACGTGGTGCGGGAATGATGCTCGACGGCAGGAGTTCGTTGCGCGCAACATCCGCGTCTACGAGGCAAAGGACGGATCGGAGGTGATCGACGATTCGACATCCTCGGTTCGACTAAGTGAACACTTCAAGCGGCTTCTCGACACTGCGTCTGACAAATCGAGCCTGATCGAGTTCGCTTTCGGCCAAGCCGTGCCGAGCAGTTGGACGAACTCACGCGTTCCGATTATCGAGGCCCGTCAGCAGGCGCTTCGCGAGCTGATTACATATGAATCGCCTGAGGTCAGGACCCTGGTGGTGGAGAAGGTTGCGGACCTCGACCTTCTAATCGAACGGGAGCGCAGGTGGGAGGAGTCCGAGCATCACGCGATGGAGCGGCGGTTCGAGTAGTCAGACGCGAAGCAGCTGAGAATGCATCGACTGAGGATCTAGCGTGCGAATCCCTGGAATCTCGGCGCTACATCGATCAACTTCCCTCCAGCTAGTGGCGTTGGCGCTATACATGCAGGAAGCGAGCCAAGAGCTCGGCGTCGCCACCAATCGAGATGCAGCTGCAAAGAGAGTCTTGAGCACAGCCGCAGATTAGATGACGCACTAAAATGACTTGTCATTTTATCAGGTTGCTGATTCTTAAGAAGAAAAAGTGTTGAATGATATGCGCGGCCGGTACCATTGAGATCAGTTGGAAGCGTGCCGGGTAGACCACGCTGCGCGACGCGCGGG